>JACMJP010000179.1 GCA_014380545.1 Chitinophagales bacterium
ATTTTTTGCTTGTGTTTTTTATTCTGCATTAGATAATTTTATTGCCATAACATAATCTTTTGTACTGCTTATCTTTACCACATGAAGCTATCAGTTATAGGAACGGGATATGTTGGGTTGGTAACGGGAACTTGTTTTGCAGAAACGGGTAACAATGTAATTTGTGTTGATATAGATGCAGCAAAAGTAAAACGCATGCAGAAAGGAGAAATTCCAATTTATGAACCCGGTCTTGAAACTATTTTTCAGCGGAATATTAAACAGGGAAACCTGGAATTTACTACACAAATAAAATATGCGGTTGAAAATTCTGATATCATTTTTCTTGCATTACCTACTCCGCCAAATGAAGATGGCTCTGCCGATTTGAAACATATTCTTGATGTTGCCGAACAACTGGGAAAATTAATTACATCTTATAAAATTATTATTGATAAAAGTACCGTTCCGGTTGGCACTGCTGATAAGGTGAAAAAACTAATTGCAAAAAATTGTAAGTGTGAGTTCGATGTAATAAGTAATCCCGAATTTTTACGGGAGGGCATGGCGGTGGAAGATTTTATGAAACCTGAAAGAGTTGTGATTGGAACAGAGAGTGATAAAGCAAAAGAAATTTTAAATCGTTTGTATGCGCCTTTTGTGCGCCAGGGAAACCCGGTAATATTCATGGATGAGCGCAGTGCCGAATTAACAAAATATGCTGCTAATTCATTTCTTGCAACTAAAATTACATTTATGAATGAAATTGCAAATTTGTGCGAATTAGTCGGTGCTGATGTTGACATGGTGAGAAAAGGAATTGGGAGTGATAGCCGCATAGGTAAAAGATTTTTATTCCCTGGTGTTGGATATGGCGGAAGTTGTTTTCCAAAAGATGTGAAAGCATTACATCACATGGCAAAACAAAATGCCTACAATTTTAATGTTTTAAAAAGTGTGATGGAAGTAAATGATAAACAACACACAAGCATATTAAATAAAATAGAAAAAAAATTCGGAAAAAAGCTGCAGGGAAAAACTTTTGCCATTTGGGGATTGGCTTTTAAACCCAATACAGATGATATTCGGGAAGCACCTGCATTAAAGATTATTGATGCATTGCTGAAACAGAAAGTAAATATAAAAGCATTTGATCCGGAGGCAATGGAAAATGTAAAAAGAGTTTATAAAGACAAAATTGCTTTTGGCAAAAATCAATATGCAATATTAAAAAATGCAGATGCATTGATTATTGTTACGGAATGGAGTGTGTTTCGATCACCGGATTTTGAACAGATGAAAAAATTATTAAAGAATAAGATCATTCTTGATGGAAGAAATGTTTTTGAGTTAAAAGAAATGCAGGATCAGGGATTTTATTACGATAGTATTGGCAGAAAATTAATTGAATAAATATTTCCTTTAGTGATTGCAATGTCTTATAGATATTTGTTGCATACTATGAAAATAACTTTAAATAATGCAATTTAAAAACATTATAGCTCAGGAACATATAAAAGCACAGCTTATAAAAACTGTGCAGGAGAACCGTGTTAGCCATGCGCAGTTATTTCTTGGGCCGGAAGGTTGCGGAAACCTGGCGATGGCTTTAGCTTACGCACAATATATTAATTGCGAAAATAAAACTGAAGCAGATAGCTGCAGGATTTGTTCTTCCTGTATTAAGTCAGAAAAATTTATACACCCTGATATTCATTTTACCTTTCCTTTTATTAATGCGGATAAAAAAGAAAAATGTGCAGATTGGTTGCCAGAGTGGAGAATATTTATGACAAATTCCATTTACGGAAATTACAACGATTGGATACAACAGATAGAAGCAGAAAACAAACAGGGAAATATTAATGCAAAAGAATGCACAGATATTTTGCATCGCCTTTCATTTAAAACATTTGAATCGCCCTATAAAATTTTAATTCTATGGTTACCTGAATTTTTAGAGAAGGAAGGTAACCGACTATTAAAAATTGTTGAAGAGCCACCTGAAAATACAGTTTTCCTTTTTGTTGCACATGATGCAGATAAAATAATAAATACAATTTTATCAAGATTGCAGCTTGTAAAGTTTCCGAGGTTAAATGATTATGCAATTGCATTGCAAATTGAAAAACAATTTAATCTTACATCCCAGCAATCAAAACAAATAGCCGCAATGAGTGATGGAAGTTACCGGGATGCAATGAACTTACTGGACTTTACTGATCCTGAAAATGAATCGGAAAATACGATAATATTGCGTAGCTGGATGGAACATATTTACCGGAGAAATGTAAAAGAATTATTTACCTGGAATGATGAGTTTGCAAAATGGGGAAGAGAAAACCAGAAGAATTTTTTTTATTACTGTATTCATTTTTATCGTGAAATAATTTTATTGCAGGCAGGAGCGGGAACATTA
>JACMJP010000180.1 GCA_014380545.1 Chitinophagales bacterium
AGTTGTAAATTCGGCAACGTTACTCCATGCGCTAACTAATATAGCACTGCACTGACTGCGCACACGATATTTATAGGTTGTGTTTGCTGCAAGCCCTGTAATTAATTTTAAATTGGTTGTTGCATTTAATGATATCCAGAGAGGTGATGTGGAAGCACGGTATTGTACTTTGTATTTTAATGCATCTGCAGTCCAGTTTAATTTTGCTTTATTGGTTGTTATGTTTGTTGCGGATAAACCATGTGGTGCAGCGTCGCAGGGTTCATTTTCTTCAGGGTAAAGTTTTACTATCCAGTAATCAAAGAAATTCGCTGCTCCAATTCTCGGCTCTGTTTTATCTCCCGAAGCAGTTGATCTTGAATGACCACCTACAATAAAACCGCCATCTGTTGTTTGTGCAACAGTCGCCAATTCGTCATATCCGCCACCACCTATAGTATTTTGCCATTCAATATCGCCTTCATCATTAAGCTTCACCACCCAGTAGTCAGTAAATGTAGTAGATCCGACATTTATTTCAGTTTTATCACCCGATATTTCTGAATGAGAATGACCGCCAATAATATATCCTCCATATGCAATGTTTGCCAGAGATATTAAAATTTCGTCATCACTACCACCAATTGTATTTTGCCATTCAATATTTCCCAGGGCATCTAATTTTAAAACCCAATAATCTCCTTCATTGGCGCCGCCTATAAAGGCCTCATTTTTATCTGCGCTTATTCCTCCTTTTGAACAACCCCCAATAATATATCCTCCATCAATAGTTTCTTCAACAGCCTGTAGCCTTTCCATTTCAGTGCTACCGATTGTATTTTGCCACTCTATATCTCCGAGGGCGTCTAATTTAACAACCCAGTAATCATAGGATCCAATATTGGTTTCAGTTTTGTCGCCGGAGATACCGGATTCTGAAAATCCACCCAGAATATAACCGCCATCTGTTGTTTGTTTAATTTCCTGCAGGTCATCATAGTCATGGCCGCCAATAGTATTCTGCCATTCAATGATACCGGATCCATTCAGTTTTACTACCCAGTAATCCCAATCTCCGATACTCGCTTCGGTTTTATCACCTGAAATGCCGGATCTGGAAATTCCGCCCAGAATATAACCGCCATCTGTAGTTTTGTCAAGTGAACGAAGGTAATCATCTAAGCTTCCACCAATTGTATTCTGCCATACTATCTCTCCGATACTATCAATTTTTATTATCCAGTAATCATAACCAATACTGGCTTCTGTTTTATCACCAGAGAGGTTTGAATCCGAATAACCGCCAAGAATATATCCACCATCATCTGTTTGCTGAGTGGATACCGGATAATCCCTCGCTGTACCACCTATATTGTTTTGCCATTCAACTTCGCCTGATGCATCAAGCTTTATGATCCAGTAGTCATATGTAGAAATATTGTCTTCCGTTTTATCTCCTGAAATGTCAGAATTTGAACTACCTCCAAGTATATATCCGCCATCGGAAGTTTGCTGAACAGAATACAGGAGATCATCTGTACTGCCGCCTATCGTATTCTGCCATTCAATTTCAGGTGCACCCTGGGAGAAAGTATTGCAAACTAAAAATAAAAAGAGGATGGAGCAAATAGTAGATCTTATTTTCATAGTGTAAGGCTTTAGGCTAATAAAGTTATTACATTTTAAAAATAGATCAGCAATGCCAATAAATAAGATAATACAATTATAACACTATGCTAATTTATCCTCCCCTATTCAATATTATTCTCGGCGATGGAAATCCAGGTGAAGCACAGGGTAAAACTAAAATTAATAGATATGAAAGCCGGCAAATCCGGAGTTGTGGAATTTAAATATGAAAGGTTGACTGATTTATAAAGATTGTAGTAAAATTTATTTCTCCGGAATTTGCCAGCAATATGTAAAATTTATTAGCGGATGCAACCTCTTTAGAATAAGTATCCTCATTCCGATTGGAATGCATGTATTTTAAGTCATGCCACCTCCATTAGACCACACCCGCCAACGTATAGTTTTATTTTTTTTATATAACCTAATTATTTACAAATGAAACAACCTCTATTGTTACTCCTCCTGCCAAGCACTTTACTTTTTTTATTTAGTTGCAATAAAGAAAAGGATTACACAAGACATCTTGTGATAGAAAAAGTAGCCCTTTCTGAAGGCAATAATATGATTTTTGAAGACACTTATATGGAAGTGTATGCGCATCTTGAAGAAGGGCAAATTACTTATACTGCAAAAAGTTTGAAAGACGATGAAGTTGAAATGAGCTTTACTGACGGTGCATTAAAAATTAAAACTGAGGGAGGTGTCACAACACTTGAAGGTGATGTTTTTTGCAGTTGCACAAAACTGGAGGATGAAGTTTGTACGGGAAAATGGGAATGTAGCGATATAGCACCTGCAGTAATTGCGAAATAATTTTATTTAAAAAAAGGGAAGAAACTCAACATCTCTTCCCTTTATAATTTTAATTAGATATGTTTTATTCTCCCAAAAGAGTTTTCATTTCATTCATCTTATCATAATTTCCGGTCTTCGCATAAATTTCTCTCAACGCCTGTATGGTTGGCACATCGTCTTTATTTGAAGCATGGGCTTTTTCAAAATATGGTAAAGCGGTTCTGTACAACTCATTTCTTTCTTTTTCAAGTTTCATATAACCTGCCTCATCATCTAAAGGAAGATTGATCATTCTCTTATTTATTTCAATTGCTGCATTATAATATAAAGCTCCTGCGTTCAGGTTTATTTCAAAACTTTCGGGTTTTAAATTTAATGCATTTTGATATGCTGAAACTGCTCCGTTAAAATAATTTGCTGAATTTACGGAATCCAATTTCATTAATTCACCATAGGAATTTCCCAAAGCAAAATACAATTCCGGATTATTAGGATCAAGCGCAATTGCTTCTTTTAATTTATCAACTATTTCGCCTGCCCGTCCCTGGCTCAAATAAAAGTTTAATTCTGTAATTAGAATAGCTTCATCTTTCGGGAATGCTGCCCTTCCAGCATTAATGGCTTTTTGCGCAAGTTCAGGCTGACCTTTTTCCATATACATATCAGATAGTGCCTGGTATAAATAGGGCTCATTGTATTTCATATCAACTAATCTTTGGTAGGTTGATATTGCTTCATCTGTTTTACCTATCTTCTGCGCTGTTAAGCCAATATTGAAAATAGCACCTGTATCTATGGGTAAATTCGGATCAATATCCAACTGGAGATTATTTGCTTCAGCTGAATTTGAAAATGCTTTGTACGCTGCTTCAAAATCTTTAGCACTATATGCTGTTGCTCCATTATTAAAATAACTCATTTGTATAAATTGCAGATCGAGTTTTATTTTCTCTTTGTAATTTTTTGAATCAGACATGGAGAGAGCTGTTTTAAAACTCTTTAAAGCTGAATCCACCGGATTTATTACAAGCATTGTAAATTTACCTGAAGGATCTGAAGCAATAGCATTAAATATCTGTCCTCTATAATACCATGTTTTTGCTTCATTCATTGTTTTTTCATGCAAAATAGCTGCATTAATAGCGTCTAAAGCCCTGTCATACTCCTGACTTGTATAATAGGATATTGCAGATGACACTTTGCTTGATTGCGCAACAACCACATTTAAGGTGAGTAGCAACGCTGAAATAATAATGCTTATTTTTTTCATTTTTTAAATTGAAATTTATTGTAGTTGATTATAAAATTAGTAATTATTCATTATTATCATTACCCGGCTCATCGTTTTCTTCCGGCTTATTCATATCTTCTTCATCCATGTTATTTTCCAGTTCGTTTTGCGGATTTGTTATGATGTCTATTACCTCTTCTTCTTTATCCACTTTAGCGACAGAAGCAATACTATCTCCACCCTTTAAATTTATTAACCTCACTCCCTGTGTTGCCCTTCCCATTACTCTCAACTGATCAACCCCCATTCTTATTGTAATACCATTTTCGGTAATTATCATCAGGTCATTTTTATTTGTTACATCGAGGATGGCGATCAGGCTGCCTGTTTTTTCAGTGATCTTAATTGTTCTTACTCCTTTTCCTCCCCTGTTCGTTACCCTGTAAACGTCTTCACCATCTTCAACAATATAACTCCGCTTTCCAAAACCATTTTCACTTACTACTAATATTGTCTTTTCGGCATCGCCCTTCTCGACAGAAATTATACCAACAACCTCATCTTTTTCATCAGCAAGCTCAACACCCCTTACACCCGCAGCATTTCTTCCCATTGGTCTTACTTTAGCTTCAGGGAAACGGATAGCCCTGCCTGATCTTACGGCAAGCATTATTTCATGATTGCCATTGGTAAGCAATACACCTAATAAATTATCACCCTCATTAATTGTTATTGCAGCAATTCCATTAGCTCTTGGTCTTGAAAAGGATTCAACTGTAGTTTTTTTAATGGTTCCTTTCTTAGTGCAGAAAACAATGTAATGCGAATTGATAAATGTTTCATCTTCCAGGTCATGAATATCTAGATATGCCATTACCTTATCACCCGGAGGAAGATTAATTAAATTTTGAATTGCTCTTCCTTTTGATGTTCTGCTTCCTACCGGAATTTGATAAACAGGCAGCCAGAAACATTTTCCCTGTTCGGTAAAGAACAACAT
This sequence comes from Chitinophagales bacterium, assembly GCA_014380545.1. Lineage (GTDB taxonomy): Bacteria > Bacteroidota > Bacteroidia > Chitinophagales > BACL12 > JACMJP01. The sequence goes on from JACMJP010000180.1 coordinate 4,638, forward strand.
TGTGTCATGTGTTGAAGCAATAAATATATGTTCAATAAAATCCTCATCTCTTGTATCGCTTCCCATAAAACCTTTCCCTCCTCTGCCCTGACTTCTGTATTCAGTTGCTGCGGTGCGTTTTATATATCCCATGTGTGAGATAGTGATAACAACATCCTCCTCATTAATAATATCTTCAATTGATAATTCACCTTCTGCAGCTATAATTTCTGTTCTTCTTACATCGCCGTATCGTGCCCTTATATCATTCGTTTCATCTATGATGATCTGCATCCTTATATCTTCATTAGCCAATATCTCCTGAAGTTTGGCAATCAAGGCTTTAACCTCTTCATATTCCTGTCTTATCTTATCTCTTTCAAGTCCGGTTAAACGCTGCAAACGCATTTCAAGAATTGCCTTTGCCTGTATATCACTTAACTGGAATTGATTCATTAATCCTTCTTTCGCTTCATCTGGGTTTTTTGAATTTCGGATCAATGTAATTACTTCATCAAGATGGTCTAACGCAATGAGTAATCCCTCAAGTATATGCGCTCTTTCTTCAGCTTTGCGCAATTCGTATTGCGTTCTTCTCACAACAACTTCATGACGGAAATCAACAAAATAACCTATAAGTTGTTTGAGATTTAAAAGTTTTGGCCGGCCGTTTACAAGACAAATATTATTTACCCCATAAGAGGTTTGCAGCTCAGTGAATTTGAATAACTGGTTAAGAACCACACTTGAAACAGCATCTCTCCTGAGTTCATACACTACCCTATATCCCTCTCTATTACTTTCATCCCTTATATCTGATATTCCTTCAATTTTCTTTTCATTAATTAACTCCGCAGTTCTTGCAATTAATAATGCTTTATTCACCTGGTAAGGGATCTG
>JACMJP010000181.1 GCA_014380545.1 Chitinophagales bacterium
GGAATTATCACGGTAACTTTCGTAATTGCAATTTTTTGATCCGTAATAAATTCTTTTAACCTAAGCCATCCCCATAAATAATATAAGATGAGCAATACATAAAATGCAGTTAATATAATTGTTATGATGGCTAAAATGTACACCGGATAAATTGTTATAGGTTTAATGGTTTACAAAGAAAATGATAAATCAGCTATTTATCGCTTCAGTTATGAACGGGTTAAGGCGATCATCAATAAAATAATGACCCCTTTCAAGTTTAGTGAATTTGCAATTATTTAACCCTTCAGCGAAGTATTCACCAACCTTCACCGGTATCACTTCATCCCGCAATCCAAAGAATAAAAATGTTTTAATTGAGTATTGATTCAGTTTTTCTTTTACAATTGTTATATCAGGGTTAAACGTAGCCATACTTATCCATGTGTTGTAGAGGCGCCGGCGTTTTTCTTTGGTGTCCATGTGGTTATAGGTAAATTTATAAAGCCATGGAGAGATAATATTTAATTTTTTTGCGATGTTTATGAATGTAAAGAACCATCGTGGATGACGAATTGTAGTTTTGAATAATTCTCTTCCCCATTTCGGATATACAGCAACATTGTATATTTTATTTGTTTTTATTCCATCGCTCGCCAGTAAAAATACAGTATCAATTTTCGCAGAAAAAGTTTTTATGCAATATAAAGCACACTTACCCCCCATGCTGAAACCGAAAACTGAAAACCTTTCTATCTTATTTTCTGAAATAAACAGATGCATAATAGCAATAAAATCATCTATTGTAAAAAAACCTGTTTCATTCCATTCTGTTTTGCCATGATAGGGAATATCCATTGCGATAATGGAATAGGATGCACCCAATGATTTTTCTATCACTACCAGACTATTTACATCTTCATTGTAACCATGAAAAGCAAATAAGATATTTGTGCCTGATCCAAACCGGATGTAATGAATTAATGAAGATTTATATTTCAGAAAATCAGGATGCATAGTATTATATGAAATATAGTAAAGCAGCTATGAATGAAAAGATTTAGCCGCCGGATAATTTATATTTATAACCGAGTTTTGATAAATGTTCGGTTATTTTTTTACGTTGATCACCCTGGATAATAATCTGCCCGTCTTTTACACTGCCTCCTGTTCCGCATTTTGACTTTAACTCTTTACCGAGCTTTTCAAGATCTGCCTCAGAGCCAGTAAAATTTTCAATCAACGTAACTTCTTTTCCGCCTCTTTGTTTTGTGTCTAAAGAAATTCTTAATGATTGCTGCTGGGGCGGGAGTGTTGAATCCTCTTCTTTACTTTCATAGTTAAATTTAAAATCCGGGTCAGTAGAAAACACAATACCCTCTTTACTTTTATTTTTATTTGACATGAAGTTATTTTTAATTACCGAGTGTAACCGGGTAAACAAATTTATCATTATTAACTAAAACGGATAATGCGCCCTTTTGAACAGTAATTTCAAAATCTTTTGCTTTATGTACAGTTTCGCCATCAATTTGCAGATAAGCATGAGCGGGTGATTCGATACTTAATTTCTCTGTTTTTATATATTTTACATACATGCTGAATAAATGTGTGCGCATAAATAATTGTAACACCAAAATGGGTATTTGAATTTTCGGTAGCTTTTTTATAATTACAATATCCATAATACCATCCTGAATATCCGCATAAGGTGCGACCTTCACATTGTAGCCAAATTGATTACTATTGCAAACATTTATCATGAATGCAGTGCCATCAATTGTCTCATTATTTATTTTCATTTTGTATTCGAAAGGCTGATAAGAGGCGATACTTTTTATTGATGCCCATGCGTATGTTAAAAACCCCCTGGTTTCTTCTTTTGAAAAAACCTTTGCTGCATACGCATCAAATCCAATTCCTATTAAACTGAAAAAAAAATGATCATTTACTTTACAAACATCAATTCTTTTTATGTGATATTCATTTATTATTTGCAATGTTGATCTTATATTAATGGAATAACCAAGATGGCGGGCCAATCCATTTCCCGATCCGCTTGGAATAATGGCAAGGGCAGTATTGCTGCCAATTAAACCAGTTGCAGCTTCATTTACGCTGCCATCGCCACCGGCAACACATACAACATCTATATTATTTTTTGCATTATCCTTTGCAATTTTTGTAGCATGCCCTCTCGATTCGGTATATATTACTTCGTAAGTGAATTTATTGTGGTCAAGATATTTATTTATGTATCTCGGGATCTTATCTTTTCTTTTTACACCTGCTACAGGATTAATTATAAATAATATCCGTTTTTTCACTGCGGCAATAATTTATTATGTATCATCGCATGATGATGCACCTGGATAATTGCTTTTAGTTTATCTTCCATTTTATCCTTTATATCAGGAAGTGTTTCTGAGAGATTATTTTGTAATAGGCTGTCCTGTTTGTAAGCAAACAAACCTTCGGTTTTTATTCCGTTGTATTGTAAAACATAATAATCATCAAGCAACATAAAATCGTTTGAATGATAATTGAATGCAAGTCGGTGTGCAGTTGTATCAAAAATACTGTTGCCAAATGCCATATACTTTCCCTTGTAACCTGCATAATCTAAAACAGTTGGCAGAATATCACTATGCTGCACAACCATATCAGTTGTGCCTGTAAATTCTCCATCTGGTTTATATAATAACATCCATGAACTGTGAGCGCCCACCTGGTTTTGATAAAATGCATCCCCGGGAATTGGTGGTCCTGGATGATCCGGTACTAAAATGAATAATGTATTATTAAACCATGGTTGTTTTTTTGCTTCAATAAAAAATTGTTCTAACGCATAATCCGCATAGCCAACAACTTCAAGCATCGGTATTGGTCCCTTTTTAAATTTACCTTTATATTCTTTAGGTACTGTAAAGGGATGATGCGATGAAATTGTAAATATTTCTGTAAAGAATGGTTGCTGAAAGTTAGTCATTGTATTTGCTGTCCATTTTAAAAATGGCTCATCAAAAATTCCCCAGTTACCGTCAAAGTCTGCATCATTATCATATTCATTTCTTCCAAAATAACCACTCATGCCACATCGTTCCATAAAAAAATCAAAACCCATAGAACCGTTATTTGCTCCATGAAAAAAATATGATTTATATCCTTTCTCCTTCAGATAACTTCCAACTCCGTCAATATCATTTACGCCATATACTGAAGAAATAAGCGGTTCAGGCATTAAAACAGGAACGCCACTTGTTATTGCAATTATTCCCTGGTTCGATGATTTCCCATTTGAGTATGCATTCGTAAAACATAAACCTTGTTGCAATAAAGAATCAAGGAAAGGGGTATATCCTTTTCTTTTAGGATTGAAATAGCCTATATATTCTTTTGAAAAACTTTCTAATACAATAACACAGATGTTTTTAGGAGCATCATTTTGTTGATCAGGGGGTTTATAAAACTGAACATTTTCATGATACATGGAATACATGTTCTTCAAATCTGAATCATTAAAAAAATTGGGTTCTTCAACCTTTCTATGTGAAACAGCATATAAAACTGAAAATGGTGTATTAATTACTAACTCGCTCAATCTTTCATCGTTCACCATATTTGCTGCACTTTGAGGCGATATAGGATCAGGTCCTACACCACCTCTTGCACCAATAAGGGATGCTACTACCAACAAACACATAATTGCTAACTGAACGGGATAATGAATTTGCACAGGCTTAATTTTTATATGCTTTTTATATTGTATTTCTGTTTTGCGATATAAATATTCAATACCAATAATTATGATTGTAACAATAATGAAGATATACCAGAAATCTTTTAATACTTGCGGTAAAATGCTTGTATCGTTTGTTAATCCTAATTCATGCATGGATGTTCGTTGTAACCCGTAAGGAAAATAAATAAAATCCCCACTTTCAAACATGAGTGCAATACCATTAAACACATAAAAAAGAATTTTCAATGTTCTTTGATAATAAATGGTTTCCCTGAACGGATTTGGAATAATATGCAATAAAATGAAAAGCACATTTACAACCAGGATGGAAGCGATGTCATACCTTATACCATGAAACATTACCCCCAAAAATTCTGCAAGACCCATTTCAGGGAACAGTGTCCTGTTGAAAAGATAGAACAGGATGCGGCACAGAGCATATACTATGAGAAGAATACCTAATCTTTTCAGAAGTATTTTAGTATGAAATAGTTGATGCTGTAGCATGTCGATTGCAAATTTAATAAATAATTCTCCTTAGAATTACAAATAGATAATACGAATCGCTGTTGATTTGTCTGTTAAAACAGATTAGCGAGATAAATATTATTTCAATTGTGCTTTAAAACTCAGATCCAGGCTACTGATACTGTGCGTTAATTCACCAATTGATATAAAATCTACACCTGTTTCTGCAACAGGAATAACAGTTTCTAAAGTAATGCCACCGCTTGCTTCCGTTTCATATTTATTATTAATAAGCTTTACGGCTTCCTTTAATTGCGGCAACTGAAAATTATCAAGCATGATACGGTTGATATTTCCCGTATGCAGCACTTCTTTTACTTCTTCAATATTTCTTGTCTCAATTTCAATTTTCAGGTCTAATTCATTTTCCTCAAGATAATTTAATGTTTTTGAAATTGCAGTGGAAACACTGCCGCAAAAATCAACATGATTATCTTTTATCAGTATCATATCATATAAACCGAAACGATGATTGTGCCCGCCGCCTAAACGTACAGCCAGCTTTTCAAAATAACGCAAACCCGGTGTTGTTTTTCTTGTATCAAGAACTCTTGCATGTGTATGTCTTATAGCCTGCACATACATATTTGTTCTTGTTGCAATGCCACTCATGCGCTGCATAAAATTCAGCATGGTGCGTTCTGCTACTAATAATGCCTGTATCCTTCCTTCAGCAGTAAGTATAATACTTCCGGGCTCAACCATAGCTCCATCCGGAATAAAAATATTAACCTCTAATTCAGGATTAACATGTTTTAATATCATTTCAGCAAGGTCAACTCCTGCAATTATGCCGTGCTCCTTTACTAATAATTTTGCTTTCCCTTCCGCATCAGCATCTATAGTTGCAAGTGTAGTATGATCGCCTTCCTGAATATCTTCAATAAGTGCGTTGTCAATTATTTCTAATAAGACCTCCTGTAACTCTTCGGGGTTATTCATTTTCTATACTCAATTCCTGGATGATAAAGGTATCACCATTTTTTTTCATATAGACAGACACACGGTATTTTGCATTATCTGTTTTTAATGTACCGATTGCGTAGTATGCATTATTTGCACCTGAAGTACCATCATGATTAAACTGAAAATTCAGCGGTTTGTTTTTGGAAAAAAAATCTTTTAATACCTGCTCAGCCTGTGCTTTACTATAAGTAGCTTCTTTGGCGCCAATCTTCATTTCTACCATTTTATCAAAATATGCTGCCACTTGTTTGGCATCACCACTGCGAATAGATTGCGCAATATTTTCCAGTCCGCCTGGGGCTGTAGCCATAATTGTGAGCGGAATTACTGCAAGCAGTACGATAAATTTAAAATTGATGTGGTTTTTCATTGTATTGTTTATTTGAACCGGGTGTGGGTTACCCAAAATTATACCAATAGTAAGACTTTATATTATAATCTTAAGTTGTTCTTATACAATATTTTTGCGGCATGAATGTGCATAAAAAAGTAATTCTCATTATAATGGATGGCTGGGGACATGGTAAAAATGCAGCAGCAAGTGCTATGGCGCAGGCGCAAACTCCCAATGTGGATGCTTATTACAAATTATATCCGAATGCTGAATTAAGAACAGACGGTGAATTTGTTGGTTTGCCTGAAGGGCAGATGGGGAATAGCGAAGTTGGTCATTTGAATTTGGGTGCAGGAAGAATTATTTACCAGGAATTGCAGCGCATATTTGTTGCAATTAAAAGCGGTGAACTGGCAGCAAATAAAATTTTAAATGATGCTGTTGCATATTCAAAAGAAAAAAATAAAAATATTCATTTAATTGGATTAGTGAGTGACGGCGGAGTGCATTCGCATATAAAACATCTGACTGCGTTATGTGATATTTTACAAAAAAAAGGAATATCAAATGATAAAGTATTTATTCATGCATTTACAGACGGAAGAGACTGTGATCCTAAAAGCGGGCTGGAATTTTTAAAACAATTAAATGCGCATATTAAAAATTCCGCCGGAACAATTGCAAGTGTTATAGGAAGATATTATGCAATGGACAGGGATAAACGCTGGGAGAGAATAAAACTTGCGTATGATCTTTTAGTAAATGGTGAAGGAAAAAAAACTACAGATCTGTTCAGATCAATAGAAGAAAGTTATGCGGAAAATGTTACAGATGAATTTATACAACCAATTGTTTGTGTTGATGAAAATAATAACCCCATAGCTACAATTAAAGAAGATGATGTTGTTATCTGCTTCAATTTCCGCACTGACCGCTGCAGGCAAATTACCACTGCTTTAACCCAGCAGGATCTTCCTGATTTCAATATGCATAAAATGAATTTGTTTTATGTTACCATGAGCAAGTATGACGATAGTTATAAAAATGTGCAGGTGATATTTGAAAAGGATGATATTTCAAAAACACTGGGTGAAATAATAGAACAAAATAATTTGAAGCAGATAAGAATAGCAGAAACAGAAAAATATCCGCATGTAACATTTTTCTTTTCCGGTGGAAGGGAAAAGGAATTTATTGAAGAGAAAAGAATTATGATACCATCACCAAAAGTTGCAACCTATGATCTGCAACCTGAAATGAGTGCTTATGCATTAAAAGATGCAATTGTGCCTGAATTAAAAAACGGATCAGCAGATTTTATTTGTTTGAATTTTGCAAACTCTGATATGGTTGGGCATACAGGAATTTTCTCTGCTGCAATGAAAGCATGTGAGGCAGTGGATGTTTGTGTGGCAGAAGTGGTGAATGCAGCATTGGAAAATAATTATGCCGTTATACTTACCGCAGATCACGGAAACTCAGATCACGAAATAAATGAAGACGGAACTCCTAATACACAACACTCAACCAATCCGGTTCCTGTATTTTATATTGATAATGATAAAAGATTTACTTCCATTAAAAACGGCAAGCTTGGCGATATTGCGCCCACTATACTCACAATCATGGGAATTGAAATACCGAAAGAAATGACAGGGGAAGTATTAGTATCTTAAATTACATTTACAGAACCAGTGCATGAAATTATGAGATAGAACTATTCTAACATCCTTTTCCAATAAGGGGATAATGGATTATTAGCAAAAGATAAATTTGCAACTTCAATAGAATCATCATCTAATATACCATCATCATCTAAAAAATAATATCCTTTTACATAACAGTCTATTACAGTAATAAGCATCTGATTGAAATTTTCATATATTTTTACAAATCCCCTGAAATTAGTATCACCTGCGCTAATATAATACACAGAAGCCATTAAATTGCGTTCTAAAACCTCATGTAAATTCAATGTTAGATAATCACTATGACCACTTGTAAAAAATGGGAACATCTTTGAATCTATAAATTTGAATACATCATCTCCATGATGAAAGGTAGTTAGAATATCATTTATTGATTGAAAGATATATCCGGGAAATAGGTCAAATAACCTTGCCGGCTTTATCATACTTACTGTTGTTCCATTATGCCATAAATATAAATCTGATAAGAAAGTATTATGGAATGAGATTTTATAATTGTCTTGAACAAATTTTTGTATTTGATCTTGTTCTATTCCCGAATTCAAAAAATTAAGAACCGGTACATTATTTTTTGATAATATTGATTCAAGTTGTATGAAATAAGAATTTATCATATTATAAGTCTTCGCATTTGGTTATTCTGTGGTTTGGCAATAACCAA
>JACMJP010000182.1 GCA_014380545.1 Chitinophagales bacterium
CCTGGATAAATCAATGATTGATGAATAATGAATCATGAGTGAAAATAGTATATTGCATTTTCTTCTTATTCACTCTTTCTTCCCATACAAATTTCCACTAAAACACCATTTGTACATTTTGGATGTAGGAAACAAATGAGTTTATTATCAGCACCAGACAATGGTTCTTCATTTAATAATTGAAATCCTTCTTCTTTTAATCTTTTTATCTCTGCATAAATATCATCAACCGCAAAAGCAATATGATGAATTCCTTCACTTCTTTTTTCAATAAACTTTGCAATGGCTGAAGTTTCATTTGTTGATTCCACTAATTCAACTTTTACATCACCCATCATAAAAAAAGAAGTTTGCACACCTTCTCTTTCCACACTCTCCACTTTGTAATGCTGTTTCCCAAAAAGTTTTGCAAACAAGTCATTTGAGGCTGATAAATTTTTTACTGCAATACCGATATGTTCTATTTTTTTCATCCTACAATATTAGTTTTTTCATAGACAATTCACTACTCACTATTTATTCAAAAACTTCTTTTCCCGGTTCAGAACTTTTGCCTTAGCTTTGTGTTTTAGAATTTGTCTAAATAGAAATTAAAAAAGTAATGTTAAAATTTCCTATATATCTTGATAACAGCGCTACAACACCAATGGATCCAAGGGTTCTTGATGCGATGGTTCCCTATTATCTCGACCATTTTGGCAATGCCGCCAGCAGAAACCACCCTTTTGGATGGGAAGCGGAGGATGCGGTAGATAAAGCCCGTGAGCAGATTGCTAAACTCATTAACTGTACAGAAAAAGAAATTATTTTCACTTCCGGTGCCACCGAAGGTGATAATCTTGCTATAAAAGGTATATATGATATGTATGCAAGAAAAGGTAATCATATTATAACAGTTACAACAGAACATAAGGCGGTTCTTGATACATGCAAACATCTTGAAAAATTGGGAGCACAGATTACTTATTTGGGAGTAGACAGTGAAGGAAATATAGATCTGAATGAATTAGAAAATGCGATCACTGATAAAACGATTCTTGTTGCGATAATGTATGCAAATAATGAAGTAGGAACAATTCATCCGATTAAAAAAATTGCTGAGATTACGCATAAAAAAGGCGCATTATTATTTACAGATGCTACACAGGCTGCTGGAAAAATTTCAATTGATGTTGAAAGAGATGGCATTGATCTGATGGCATTTACTGCGCATAAAATGTATGGGCCAAAAGGTGTAGGTGCTTTATATGTGCGCAGAAAAAATCCAAGAGTAAAAGTAACTGCGCAAATGGATGGCGGTGGTCATGAACGGGGAATGCGTTCAGGAACATTAAATGTTCCGGGCATAGTTGGTTTTGGAAAAGCATGTGAAATTGCAATGAATGAAATGGATGCTGATGCAGAACGCTTAAGTAAATTGAGAGATAAATTAGATACTGCTTTATTAAGCCTTGAAGAAAGTTATTTGAATGGAAATAAAAACAGTCGTCTTCCGCAATTGACAAATATTTCTTTTAAATATGTGGAAGGTGAAGGTTTGATGATGGCATTTAATCAGAATATTGCAGTGAGTTCAGGAAGTGCTTGTACAAGTGCATCATTAGAACCAAGCTATGTTTTAAAAGCATTAGGCTTAGGTGATGATTTAGCGCACTCTTCTTTAAGATTTTCATTAGGAAGATTTTCAACTGAGGAGCAGGTTGATTACACTATTGAACAGGTAACAAAAGCGGTACATAAATTAAGAGAAATGAGCCCGCTTTGGGAAATGTTTAAAGAAGGAATTGATTTGAGTACGATTGAGTGGGCAGCACACTAAATTAATTAACCAATTAGCTAATCTGCTAATTAGCCAATTAAAATACAAAATGAATTAAAAATTGAGATGATTGTTTAACAAAATGAGTAATCGAATTTAAATACCAATTAACTCAATAACTATTAACTTAATAACTTAACAATATGGCATATTCAAAAAAAGTTTTAGACCATTACGAACATCCGCAAAATGTCGGAACACTTGACAATAAAAAGAAAGAAGTTGGAACCGGGTTAGTTGGTGCACCTGAGTGCGGCGACGTAATGCGTTTGCAAATTGAAGTAGATCCTGAAACGCAAATGATCATTGATGCAAAATTCAAAACATTTGGCTGTGGTTCTGCAATTGCTTCTTCAAGTTTAGCTACTGAATGGTTAAAAGGTAAATCAATTGATGAAGCGCTCACAATTGATAATATGGATATTGTGGAGGAGCTTGCATTACCTCCGGTAAAAATTCATTGCTCTGTTTTGGCAGAAGATGCAATTAAAGCAGCTATTCAGGATTATAGAAAAAAGAATAATATGCCTGAGTTAGTGCTGGAAGAAAAAATTGTTCATTAAAAAAATACGAAGGGCGATAAACGTATAGCGTATAGCGTAAAATAAATACGCAATTCGAGATACGCAATTCGAGATACGATTATGATTTTCATTTCAGAAATAGCAAAAGAAAAAGTAGAGCAATTAAAAGCCGATTCAAAAATTGGCAATGATTATTTTATTCGTATTAGTGTAGTTGGTGGCGGATGTAGCGGCTTGAGTTATAAAATGGATTTTGATAATGAAGACAAGCCCGGCGACCAGGTGTTTGAAGACCGTGGCGAAAAATTAGTTACTGATTTAAAAAGCTTTTTATATCTCTGCGATACAACATTGGATTACAGCGATGGATTGAATGGAAAAGGGTTTGCCTTTGTAAATCCAAATGCAAGCAGAACCTGCGGATGCGGTGAGAGTTTTTCGGTATAAAATATTTTTATATTTACAATACATAACAGCCTCTTTGGTCAATTCCAAAGAGGCTGTTATTTTTAACAAAAAAAGAAATGAAATTCTTTCAATCAAAGAGGCCGCATGAATATTTTCTTGATGTCATTGTAATTATTATTGGAATTCTTATTTCCCTGTATTTTTCTAATATGTCCACAAGACGGGAAAACAAAAATGAAGAAAAAAGAATTTTGGAGAACCTGAAAAACAACCTTGCTGCTGACACAGTGCGCATAAATGAAGCACTTGATTATTTTAAGGGAGGTGTCTATACTACAACACAAGTGTTAAAACGGGATTTTATATTTTTAGATAATGCTGATTCACTATCTGTGTATTTTGGAAATATGGTTGTGTATGTAACAATGCCTTTGCAGAGAATAACTTTCATTGAAATAAGTCAGAATGGAGGGGCCGCTTTTATAACTAATAAATCTTTGCTTGATTCGATTAATTTGCATTATACTCAATATTACACATTTGTGGAAGAATATTATGAAATTGACAAGCACCACATCCTGGAAAGGATGGTGCCATTTATGGAAGATAACTTTGATCTATATGGTTCAAGGGAATTATATGATCCTGCAAAAAAAGAATATTTAAAAACATTTTTCTCCCGCACAGATTTTCGGAATTATCTAACCACAAACCTCATCTTTAAATCCAATACTATGACTTTACATAATCTATATAAGGACCATGCAAAAATGCTTATTAATGCAATTGATGAAGAATTGAAAAAAAATTAATGGAGGATTATACTTAGGTAATATTTATTCCTGGAATTCTATTAAGGTAAACGAAAACGATTTACTTTTCATGCAATAATTGTTCGCTTTTTTTTCAATTTAATGCTAGTATAATTGCAAATATCGTTAGTAGAATAGTTACGGGTGTAAAAATGGATTTTTCTAATTTGTTTTTTGAAAAAAGGTTGCCTACTGTGTTCAATAAAAATAAACCCGCCATTATCCAAAGTGTAATATTCAAAATATTTCCGTTAATATCTAATATCAGATAGTTTGATTTGAACAAAACAACAAACAGGAAAATTATATGCAATGTTATTGAAACAATTTCAAATTTGTACATAGCCTCATCTGACTTTAATCTGGCGCCCCACACAATTGTATATGGTATTATTTTCAATAATATCAACAGATGAAACACAATGGTTAATGAAAATATACTTAACAAACCAATTTGTGCAATCTCTTTCATCGATATTCTGTTTTTAATACCAGTTAAAACCAACTAATAAATTATAAGCCATGCCATTTCTTGTTCCTTCGGAAACATTTGCTGAACCATAATGAACTCTACCCTGAATATCCAAAGTAAACTTTTCTTTTCGCCAAATTTCATATCCCGTTGCCGCAATCACTGAACTCCCAAAATAAAATTTTCTCTCTTCTTCATTTTTGATATCATAAAAAGCAGGTGCATCCATACCTAATCCTGCACCACCAAGTATCCACCAACGGTCTTTTAACCAATATTGAACTGAGGGAATTATTGCTTCAAAACCCCTGTCCCGATTTCTGCCTGAGCCTTCATAAGTATAAATACTTCCGGGAAGATAAACGACTACTGCAGTTCGATTTGAAATCATTGTTCCGATTTTAAAATTAGGTAATGATGCGGATATTTCATTTTGTGTTGGTTGTGATGGATATTTTAAACTAACAGAGGAAATGCCAATAGCAGCACCGAAAATAAATCCCTTTCTTTCAAATGACGCATTGTTTTGTGCATGCATATTCGCATTAAATAATATGCTGAATAAAAATAAAATTGTCAGACTTTTCATATTGTTTATTTTTTTGATTTAAATACAATGCAAAAGTCGTCTCCGCATTCTTTAAAAAAGTTACCGTAAGATAAGTAATCGGCGATTCCCTATTTTTTTTCTTATTCTGCTCAGGCTTTGAGTCGTTATTCCTAAATAAGATGCTATATGTTTTTGAGGAGTTCTCTGTACAAGGTTGGGTTGTTTTTCAAGTAACTCGATGTAACGTTGTTCTGCTGTTTTAAGGAGCAGGTCAATTTGCTGTTGCTGTTTTTCTACAAAAGAACTTTCTGCAGAAATTAAAAATAATATTTTTCCGACGGGAGTGTCTTTAAGTTTATCTATATTGTCTTTTGAGATCCGCAACATTTCTGAATTTTCTAATGCAATAGTTTCTAATGGGGTTGATTGATTTGTAATTAATGACATATAATCTGCAAAAAAGGTATTTTCATACATGATGTCAAGACACACATAATTATTTTCTTTCCATACAAATACACCACCACTCCCCGATAAAATAAAGTAGCCATATTTTTCTGTTTGCCCGGTTGACTTAATAATATCATTCTTCTTAAAAGGTACTACTTCGCAGAGGTTTGCAAATTCTTTCCATGCTTCCAACGGAGCGCTAAAATATTTATCAAATGAGGTCTTTAGTTTTTGTTCTATCATTCATGATGTGGTTTTTTTCATATTAAATTTTTTTTCGCAAACAAAATTTCCAATCACTGATAAATCCCCACCCAAACTTCTCCTTTATCATTCACACTTCCTCTAAACATACCATCGCTGTTATAGCTGAAAGAAATATTTCCGTATTTATCAACTGCTATCATACCACCATCCCCTTTAATTTGTAAGAAACGTTTTTGTATAACTGTATCTAATGCCTGTTGCACAGTATAATCTTCGAACTCCATTAAATTGCTAGCAGTGTTTGCTGCTACCATTCGAATAAAATCTTCACCCGTGCCTGTACAACTGATAGCGCAAGTATTATTATTCGCATAAGTGCCTGCACCAATAATAGGTGAATCACCAATGCGCCCGAATTGTTTATTCATCAATCCACCTGTGGAAGTTCCTGCAGCAAGATTTCCATATTTATCTAAAACAACACAACCCACAGTTCCGGAATTTTTATCTACAATTAAATTATCTTCATAAGAAATAGGTTGTAAATTTTTTATTGAATCAATTAATATTTTGTTGGGTCCGAGTGTATCTTTTGTTTGCAACCATCTTTTGAACTGATGTTCTGTATAAAAATAAAATGGGTCAACAATTTCACATCCGTTTTCTTCTGCAAATTCTTCTGCACCGGAGCCACTGAATAAAATATATTTTGTTTTCATCACTTCTTTTGCAGCAGCTATAGGATTTTTTATAGTGCTTACATTTGTAACCGCACCCGCATCCAAAGTTTTTCCATGCATAATAGATGCATCCATCTTTATTTCTCCTTCATAGGTAAACACAGAACCTTTGCCTGCATTAAATAATGGGGAGTCTTCCAAAATTTTAATTACTGC
>JACMJP010000183.1 GCA_014380545.1 Chitinophagales bacterium
CAGGACCAGAGCGAAACAGTGATTGTTGATCGAAATTGTATGGCCACTCGTCGTGGTAAAACTAAAGGTTATCCGTCTTGTTTCACCGCTTCGTAGAATTCTCAGCACGTCATCTCGTAATCCCATTTTTTTCTAATGCCTTCTTTAATTCTGTTGCAAGAAATAATGGAGGGTCAGGCATACTTCCTCTCACTGTATATTCTTTTCTTCCGGCAGGAATTCCCCCTACAACATAACGGTAATAACTATCGGGTGCACCATAAATAAATGCATCGCTTCCGGCACCAACTCTTGTATCATTATAAACAGTTAAACCTTCAATAGCCGGAAATACACTATCTACTCTTGATGTTGTTTTTGTACTTGAAAAATAAATGGTATATGCATTTTCATACACATTTAATCCATAAGGCCCTGCGCCGTAATATTGTCCTATGTCATCCCAATTCCAGCTGCCCGGTGTTGAGTAATCTTCAAAAGCATTTGCATCCGCAATAATATTTCCTTTAATTATTGTTATTCCCAGGTTCTTTAATTTAACAGCCCAGTCATTTACAAGTGTATCAAAGCGCTGGTTGCCCTTTATCCTGTTGCTTCCAAGTGTTGGATCTCCGCTTCCTTTTATATATAAATTACCATTTAATATTCCGCTTGTTATTGTGCTGTCGTATTCAAGTGTTGTAGTGTATTTATAATCAGCACCAAGAATATTCAAAGCAGATAAAGTTGTAATTGCCTTCATGCCCGATGCAGGCATTAAACTTTTTTCTTTGTTATACTCTGCAAGTATTGCACCTGTTGCGGGATCCATCAGACAAAATCCCCAATTAGCTGCAGTAAGGTCATCATCATTTTTAAGGGAACTGATATAATTATTCAGTTTATCAGAGGGGGAGGTTGTTGTTTTAGTTTGGGCACTTGCGGATACATTAAAAAAGAATAGCGTCAGCATTATGAAGCAAGTCCTTGTGCGCATATTTTTCATCATCAGTTTCATCATAAACGGAATATCATTTACAGGCATTGTGTTAAAATAGAAATTAGAACTCAAAAATGCTGAGAGAAACCTTTGAATTATGCAACTTACTTCATCTTTTTTTACACTTACTTATTAACTTGGTTTAAATTTGTAATCTGCCGGAACACAAGGCTCAAAACACAAGTAATCTAATTCATGAAACAAAATAATTCTATGAAAAAAACACTGACATTTCTCTGCCTGCTTATTTCTATAACTTCTTATACCCAGACAACACAACCCAATATCGTCTTTATTATTGCAGATGACCTGAACGATTGGGTGCAGGGATTAGATGGGCACCCACAAACGATAACTCCAAATCTTGTTGAATTAGCAGATAAAGGGATAACCTTTACAAATGCAGACTGTACAGCTCCTTTATGCGCACCTTCAAGGGCAAGTTTCCTCACAGGAAAAACGCCTGACTACACCGGCTTATATCTAAATAACCCTTATAACTGCGATAATTTCAGGGATAATTTTCCTCCCGGGACGCATATTATCACATTGCCGCAACATTTGAAGGACAGTGCCGGCTATTATACCGTTAGCCTTGGGAAAGTTTTCCATTGCGAAGCTGACCAGGTTGATTTTGACGTAACAACAACAGACCCCTGTGCAAAAGAACTTTCATGGAACAAATATTTCGGGTTTGAACTTGATCAAACTGTAAGTGATGCGGGGCAGGCAAATCAACAAGGTGTTGATGGCATGAAATGGTCGAAGATCGATAGTTCTCTTGTTAGTGATATGTCTGATTACACAAATGTTGATTCAGCTTTATTATTATTGGAAGATTATAGTGCTAATCCATCAGCTTATTGCGATAAACCTTTGTTTCTTGCCCTCGGAATTAAAAAACCACATTCAAATCTGTATATACCAGAGCAGTATTTTCTTGATTATTATATTGATGATTTTTATGAAGTGCCGTACCCTTATAATTATAATGATCCGGCAGGCAATTACCCTTACAATGGCGTAGTAACTACACCATTAACTGATCCCGCCTATACAGATTTTGCATCTCTTGATTCATTAATTAAGGAACAGGTAGCGCAGGATATTTTCAGAGACCTTAAACTTTGGCCTAACAGTGTAACACCTTTACCCAATATAGAACCAGGACTTACAAATTCGCAACGCAGAGCAATACTCGGAAAATCTAAATCCGCTAATGCTATCATGGCTTATCTTGCGGGAGTGCGTTTTGCAGATGACCAGGTGGGAAGATTTTTAGAAGGCTTGGAAGCATATCCTGAAATTTATAATAATACTATTATTGTATTCATATCTGACCATGGATTTTCCCTTGGAGAAAAACAACACTATGGAAAAGGGACGATCTTTGAAACAGATGCAAGAGTTCCTTTTTATATAGCTGATCTCAGATCGCCCGTTAAAAAAGTTTGCAGTCGTCCTGTAAGTCTACTGGATATTTACCCCACATTAAGTGAGTTAGCAGGTGCACCGGAACCTGAATTTCCTGACGGCTCCGCTTATCTTGACGGATATAGTCTGGTGCCACTCATAAATAACCCGGATTTACAATGGGAAAGAGGGTCTCTCACTCAAATAAGAAATGTACTGGGAGGAAATGTTTGTTTTCCGCAAAATGCGATAAGAACGGATAGGTTCAGATATATGGAATGGCATTCAAACGGAGCCGGAGATGGTGACGGACCTTGTGATGAAGCAAACAGTTTTACACTGCGCACACTCTATGAAATAGGGGCAAACAGGGAAGTTGATCCATATGAATGGTACGACCTTTCTGATAACCCGGACTATGAACCGGTAATGGATTACTTACATGAATTTATGCCGGAAGGGGGGCTTTATTTACAAAAAACTTTAAAAACTCTTATAAGTGTAAACGGTGCAGTGTGTTTATATGATAATGATGATATAATTAAATTAAAAAGCAAATTATATAATACTTCAGGAACATTATTGAATGGCCCCGCACTTTCCAATTATACTTTTAAATGGACAAATAATATTACCTCCGCAATCTTTACAGGAAGGAATTATAATTTTAATATGAACACTATTTCGGCTGCTGAGTATGCTGCGAATAAACGTATCATCTTTTATCTGAATGTTACTGATAATGCAACAGGTAAGCTTGTAGCCTTTGATATAAAATATATTTATATAAATACAGCAAATGTTCCTGCTGTAACATTTGATCTTTCATTAGCAGGAACAACAATGAGTATTTCAGATTATACACTAACCGGAAGTTATACAAATACAAGTTGGAAATTCGGAACTGTATATACAACTGAGGAATATTTACCCGGACCTTATACATTTTCGTCACCGGGAACATATTCTATTAAGAATACTATTTTTTATGGAAATCTTGCATCCTGTAAAGTAGTTAAATCGCAATCAATTACAGTTAGTGAACCACCTTTGAAATTATCTGCATCTAATTCTTTTATCGCTTATCCTAATCCTGCTGATAATATTTTACAATTACAATTTGAAAATATTATTTCTGATGTACATGTAAAAATTACAAATACATTGGGGCAGCATGTATATGCAGAAAAATTTAACGGTGAACAGGTTGAACTGAAAATAAATACCGAACACCTTGCTGCAGGAAATTATGTTTTAGAAGTAATCGCTGACAATTATCAACACAGTGAATTGATAGAAATTCAGCATTAAATATAAATTTGCAAATTGAAAACATATCCCATAAAACAAAAGAAGAACAATGAAAAAGACAGTAAGTGTATTTGTATCAATTATCCTCATTCATTTATATATCCATGCACAAACACAGCCTAACATTGTCGTAATTATCTGTGATGACCTGAATGATTATGTGCAGGGGTTTGATGGCCAGCCGCAAACAATTACGCCAAACCTGGCTGAGCTTGCATCTAACGGTACAACCTTCATAAATAATTATTGTCCAGCTCCGCTGTGTGCACCTTCAAGAACAAGTCTTGTAATGGGGAAAACTCCGGATTATACAGATGTATATATTAACGGAATGTTTGATTGCACCAACTTCAGAAATAATTTTGAGCCTGGAAAATATGTGCTCACTTTTCCGCAATATTTAAAAGACAGCGCAAATTATTTTACATATAATATCAGTAAACTATTTCATTGCGATGCGGGGCAGCCTGATTTTGATACTGAAACTGCAGATCCATGCGAAAAAGAATTATCCTGGAATAAATTTCTTTCTATAGGAAACGATGATACATTAAATAATATTGGTCAGGATGAAGAACAGGGCCTCGAGGAAATTAAATGGGCATTAATTGATAGTGAATATGTGAATTTGATGGCGGATTATCAGATGGTAGATACAGCAGCAAAATTTATTCGGGAGTATTTTGAAACACCATCTGCATTTTGTGATAAACCCTTTATGATGAGTATGGGTTTCCGCCGCCCACATTCTAATTTATATATTCCGGAGCAATATTTTTTAGATGATTATATTCTTGATTTTTATGAAGAGCCATATGATATAAATTTTAATGTTCCTTATAACGCATATCCTTATAACGGTTTGGTGATGCCCCCTCAACCTGATCCACCTTATGATGATTTTTACAATGTAACTCCGTTCAGCAGGTTTCAAATTCCAACTTC
>JACMJP010000028.1 GCA_014380545.1 Chitinophagales bacterium
AAATTAAAACAATTGAAATTTTATTTCAGAAACTTCTGGAGCTAAGAATCTGCAATTTATTATACATTTGAAACATGAATTATAAGATCATTACCGTTGAAGGGAATATTGGCTCAGGTAAAACTTCGCTTGCAAAAAAGTTAGCTGCAGAGTATAATGCTAAATTAATACTTGAAAGTTTTGCGGATAATCCTTTCCTGCAAAAATTCTTTGAGAAGCAAAAAGATTATGCGCTTGGTACGGAAATGTTTTTTATGGCTGAAAGATTCGATCAGATAAAAGAGGAACTTGCAAACTGGGAATTATTTGAGCAGAAGATTGTGATTGACTATTTATTTGAAAAATCACTTTTGTATTCTAAAGTGAATCTTGATGAAGTGGAATATAATTTATATCAAAAAATATTCAACATCTTAAATCCCAAACTGCCAAAAAGTGATCTTATAATTTACTTACATTCCAATACAGACCGTTTAGTGGAAAATATAAAAAAGCGGGGAAGAGAATTTGAACAAACAGTGCGAAAAGATTATCTGCAACAAATACAGGATATTTATTTTGAGTATTTTAAGCAGCATCCTGAAGACACCATTATGGTGCTTGATGTGAGTGATGCCGATTTTGTGCAGAATGAAGATCATTATATTCAAATAAAACAAATAGTAGAAAGCAACCTGAAACAGGGAATTAACAACTTCATAATAAAATAACAACTATAACAAATCATGAAAAAGCACATCCTCGTTTTAATTGCTGCAATTGCAATTACAGCAACAACATTTGCGCAAAGTAATGCGTCCGCATCTATAAAAGTTAGCTTCGCATTTAAAGGAATTGAAGATGGATATGACCATACAAATTATTGCGCAGTCTTTATTGACGGAGTAAAAGTTGGAGAATCATCAAAACAGGTTGAAAGCAAAAAGAATTCTTTCAAGGTTAAAACAACACAAGGTGAACATGACGTAAAAATTATAAACTACACAGAATACCAGGGCAACTGGGAAGAACACACAATCGAAAATACTTACAGTATAGATTGTATGTATGCTGAAACCATGAAACTAAAAAAGAAAAATAAGATCGGGCTTCTGTTTGATCTGGATAGTGGCATTGAAGTTAAATAATTAGGAATATTTTGAAGTTTTAATTATCGTTGCATAAAAAATGAATGCGATTTTCAATTTTATGTATTGTAATTCTTATTAAAACTTCTTTCAGCATGGCTCAAATAACAGAACTCTACAAACACAACCAAACACCAACTTATTTCCAGGTAATTGATTATTTCACTCAGCTTGCTTCAAAAAATGAAATGGCAAAAATGATTGAATGCGGCAAAACAGATAGCGGATATCCGCTGCATCTTTTTGTGATTGATAAAGACAAAGATTTTGATCCTGCTAATGCAAGAGAAAAAGGGAAAAGTATTTTATTAATTGATAACGGAATTCATCCCGGCGAACCGGATGGAATTGATGCCTGCATAAAAATTACGGATGAAATACTTAATAAAAAAAGTAAAGACTACAATTTAGACAATCTTGTTATCTGCATCATTCCGGTTTATAATATTGACGGTGCATTAAACAGGAATTCCACTTCAAGAGTAAATCAGGAAGGTCCTGAATCATTTGGCTTCAGGGGCAATGCACAGAATTATGATCTCAATCGTGATTTTATAAAATGCGATGCTCTAAATGCGCAGTCATTTACTGAAATTTTCCGTACATGGGATCCTGATATTTTCGTTGATACACATGTGAGCAACGGAGCGGATTACCAATATGTGATGACTTTAATTTCAACACAACATAACAGGCTCACTCCTCCCCTTGGTGATTATTTACAAAAAACTTTATCACCGCATTTATATGCTGAAATGGAAAAAGTTGGTTTCCCTATGTGCCCGTATGTTGATGAAGTTGATAAAATTCCTGATAATGGCATTCTTGAATTTATGGATTACGGAAGGTATTCAACAGGTTACACAACCACATTTAATACAATAGGTTTTATGCCTGAAACGCATATGTTGAAACCTTATGATGAAAGAGTGGAATCAACTTATGCATTGTTAAAAATATTCATCAATTATGTAAATGATCATGCAAAAGAAATTATTGATGTGAGGAATGAAGCAAAAAAAATAACAATGAATTCTGAAGAATTTCCAATTGAGTGGAAGCTTGATATGAATAATAAAAGTGAATTTTCATTTAAGGGCTATGAAGCAAAATATAAACCCAGTGAAGTAAGCGGATTACAGAGACTGTATTATGATAGAAATAAACCTTTTGAAAAAAATATTCCGTTCTATAATAATTATACAGTATCGAAAATAATATCTGCACCAAAAGCATATATCATTCCTTCTGCATGGAGAAATGTTATTGAAAGACTGAAATTAAATAAAGTGCAGATGCATGAAATAGAAAAAGATACCGCTATGGAAGTGGAAGTATATTATATAGAAAAATTTAAATCAGTTGAAAACCCGTTTGAAGGGCATTATTTGCACAATGATGTTGAATTGAGAAAAGAAAAACAAACAATCTCATTTCGAAAAGGAGATTACATTGTTTATGTTAATCAGGAAGCAAACAGGTATATTGTTGAAACATTAGAACCCGAAGCACCGGATTCATTTTTTGCATGGAATTTTTTTGATGCAATACTGATGCAGAAAGAATGGTTCAGCGATTATGTATTTGAAGATATTGCAGCAGAAGTGTTAAAAGAAAATCCGCAAATAAAAACAGAGCTTGAAAATAAAAAAACTTCTGATCCTGAATTTGCAAAAGACGCAAGGGCCCAACTCACATTTGTTTATCAACATTCAAAATATTATGAGCCTTCGCATAACAGGTATCCTGTTTACAGGTTGACGAGCAACCCCTAAATCCCCTTGAGGGGACTTTGTACTTCGTTTATGTTTGAGTAAATAACTAATTTTTAATTAATGAGTTAATCCTTTAGGAATAATTTTTTATTTGTTAAAAGATAATCATTCTACGCAGGCTTGCCACATATCAAGTCCCCTTCAGGGGATTTAGGGGTTGTGTTTTACCTTTGCAGTATGCAATCCGATTCAAAAAGATCAATTCTGCACATGGACCTCGATTCATTTTTTGTTTCGGTTGAAATATTAAAAGATCCGTCTTTAAAAGGAAAGCCAGTAATTGTAGGAGGTTCTGCAGAAAGAGGAATTGTTGCAAGCTGCAGTTACGAAGCAAGGAAATACGGAATTCATTCTGCAATGCCTTCACTCACCGCAAAAAAATTATGCCCGCATGCAATTTTCGTAAAAGGCAGTTATGAAGACTATAGTAAATATTCTTCGATAGTTACAAATATTGTAAGTGATAGAGTTCCTGTTTTACAAAAAACTTCTGTCGATGAATTTTATGCAGATCTCAGTGGTTTGGATACATTTTTCGGCTCACTCAAATTATCCATCGAATTAAGAGAGAGAATAAAAAAAGAAACGGGCTTGCCAATTTCATTTGGATTATCATCAGCAAAAATTATTTCCAAGATCGCAACCAGTGAAGCAAAACCGGATGGATATAAATATGTGGAGCATGGAAAAGAAAAACAATTTCTTGCACCATTACTCATCAATAAAATTCCCGGAGTTGGTGAAAAAACATTTCCAAAATTACAGGAAGCAGGATTTGAATATATCCATCAATTGCAAAACACAAATATTGAAACACTCGAAGAATTATTGGGAAAATGGGGACATGATCTGTGGTTTGTTGCACAGGGAATTGATGACTCTCCTGTAGTGCCGCATTCAGACAGAAAATCTATTAGTTGCGAAAATACCTTTGACGCAGATTCAAATGATCCGGAGTTTTTGCAAACATTTATAGTAGGTATGGTGGAACAACTTGCTTTTACATTGCGCAAGGAAAATTTTCTGGCAAGTTGCGTTGCAGTTAAAATCCGTTACACAGGTTTTGAAACACATACACAGCAAATGAAAATTGAATATACAAATGCCGATCATGCAATTATCCCGAAAGTGAAAGAAGTATTTCAAAATTCATTTGATAAGAACAGAACCGTCAGATTGATCGGTGTTAAACTCAGCAATTTAATTCACGGGCAACACCAGGTAGATATGTTTGATGATACTGAACAACATTTAAAATTATATTCTGCATTAGATAAGATCAATAAAAAATTCGGAAGTAAAACTGTAACCCGGGCAAAAACAATGGAAATTAAAGAAAGAGGATTTAATCCGTTTAATGGGATGGTTAGTGAATAATTACTTTACACATTAAACCTAAAATGCATCACATCGCCATCTCCAACTACATATTCTTTTCCTTCCACATTTAATTTACCAACTTCTTTGCATGCAGTTTCACTTCCGTATTTAATGTAATCATCATACTTTATAACCTCTGCACGGATAAATCCTTTTTCAAAATCTGTATGAATCACACCCGCAGCCTGTGGCGCCATCATTCCTTTTGTAATTGTCCATGCACGAACTTCTTTTTCTCCTGCCGTGAAATAGGTAATTAAATGTAATAATTTATAGCCTGATTTAATGAGTTTATTTAATCCGCTTTCCTCCAATCCAATTTCTGCCAGAAATAATTGGCGGTCTTCAAAACTTTCGAGCTGCGCAATTTCACTTTCAATATTTGCGCTGATAATAATTACTTCTGCATTTTCATCTTTCACGGCTTCTTTTAATTTTTCTACATGTGCATTTCCTGTCTTCACACTTTTTTCTTCCACATTACATACATAAATAATTGGTTTAATAGTGAGCAACATTGAATCACGAATGATCTTTAATCCTTCCGCATCCATTTGTAAACTCCTTGCACTTTTTCCCTGCTCAAGATGTTTCTTGTACAAATCTAAAACTTCAGAAATTTTTTTCCCTTCCTTATCACCTGTTACTGCTGCTCTTTTATATTTTGATAATCTTGTTTCAATTGTTTCAAGGTCTTTCAGCTGTAATTCATAATCAATAATTTCTTTATCTCTTATTGGATCTACATTTCCATGCACATGAATAATATTATCATCTTCAAAACATCTTATTACATGCACAATTGCATCTGTTTCACGGATATTTGCAAGAAATTTATTTCCCAGTCCCTCACCTTTGCTTGCACCTTTTACCAAGCCTGCAATGTCCACAAACTCAATTGTTGTAGGAACAATATTTAGCGGATGCACCAACTCAGATAATTTAATTAAACGTTCATCCGGAACAGTTACAACTCCAATGTTCGGCTCAATTGTACAAAAAGGAAAATTCGCAGCCTGCGCCTTTGCGCTGCTTAATGCATTAAACAAAGTTGATTTCCCAACATTCGGCAAGCCGACAATTCCGCACTTTAATCCCATGATTTATTAATCGTTATTCGTTAATGGTTAATTGGAGATAATAATTGTTATTTTATATTGAGGCGCAAAGATACGTTAAAAGACAAAGGGTGAAAAACAAAATCTAAGTATTTATTTTTTATTTCAGATCATTGATATAAATCATTAATACCAAGTACGAATTACCAAATCACTAACTACCAAATTACCGAACTCTACTTAATCACAATATCATAAGGCAACCTTGTCTGCATAACAGGCCGTTCAAGCAATTGTAACATTGTTTCATAATGCGGATAAAAAATACCAAGTTGTTCTGCAATAATTTTTGCTTTTGTTTCTTCAGTCATGCTCG
>JACMJP010000029.1 GCA_014380545.1 Chitinophagales bacterium
ACCTTTATCATCATATCCAACAATTACAAATGCATGTCCTGCCGGGTCTTTTCCATTCTCTTTAATAATCCCATCTTTACCAACCTCATCCCATCCACTTCCAATTCCTGCACTCACATACAAAATTCCAACTTCAGTTAAAGCGCAATGCATAGCAACAATATCTTTATGATTTACCCTGTAATATGCCCCAAGCGGCCGGGTTGCTGCATCCTGCGCAATTTCAATTGTGTAATTTCCATTATAATTTTTATTCCATTTATTTATTAGAGAAAGACCATGTTTATGCCATGCTTTCATACCTGCCCGTATAGAACTGCCACTATCATCTATTGTATTAAATTCATCATATCTCCTTGCAAGCCCGTAAATCATAAAAGGGCTTAAAGCATCAGATAAAGGATTTATTTTTCTTGTTTTAAATAAATAATGCGCCGCAGTTGTTAAAGAAAACCCTGTGCATGCGTTGGTATCTCCCTGGTTGAGAACAGGAATTTTTTTTTTCATATATTCTTCAAGACTTTTATAAGGAGATACTTCAATTAAGGTGGGTACATAAATTTTATCTCTGAAGTCAATAATGTCTTTACAAACATTTTTTACCCATTTGGGTTTTGCTGCGATAGGTGGCATAGAATATTTTTTTAATCGTAAAAAAACAATATTGAAAAGTAATTCAATTGTTTGGTTTACGCAAATAAAAAGATATTTTCACATAACAATTCACCAATATTGGTGATAAGAATTTATTTATGATTCTTTATTCCTCACATTGTTTAATTATTAATTCAGCTTCTGAAGTATTAGTTTTATTTTTCTCTGCAAGGGCTTTTGCTTCTTCGGCAAACAATTTTGCATCGGTTTTATAGCCGAGTTTTATTAAGATCTTTGCCTGCAATATTGTATTGAAATAATCCTGCTTTAATTTAACTGATCGTTTTGCATACAGTGAAGCTTTCACTATCTGAGTAGTTTCATCAGAATGTATATATATGTTTTCTGCGATTCTTCGAAGTGGCGTCGCATCATTCCAACTATATGTTTCAGTACCCCGTAATGCAGTTGAAATATAATTGCTCCATTTTTTATTTTTTTCATAAACAGCCAGATCATTTACAAAGATCAAAGAGTCAACCTGGCTATTGTTAAATGTAGTTGCAACATTCCTGTTCAAAAAATAATTGGCTGTATCATTTGCATTTGCGGCAGTTTGTAAATTATAAGCCGATGAAAGGTAAATTTTTCTATCCACTTTTTTTTGTGTTACTACTTCAGCAAATTCTTTTTGATGATCAATAATAAATTTAAATGGAATGGAATTAATATCAGAAACACCACTGCTTAATATTTTCCAGTTGCCGGAAGAAATTTCAAAATTATTTTTATTGGCTTCAAAATACGTATTTACAACCTGCTGTGTCGGCAATCTGCCTTTTGATAAAACCTGCAAATATTTATAACATGCGGTTGAATCCAATAAATTATTTTCAAACTGATTTTTTAAATAAGGTATTTGATTTTCTGTAATTAAAGATGTTTCCCCCATTTTTATAAAATCAGCACCTTTATATTCACCAATAAATTGATATATTGTTTCACCTGATTTATTTAAAACAACAAAAGTTGGAAAAGAAGTAATATAAAAACGTTTCACTAATGCCTGTCCGTCTCCGGTTGTCATATCCTGTTTCACACAAATAAAGTTTTTATTATAAAACGCTGCAAGTGTACTGTCTATAAAAACTTCGTTTATCATTTTTTCGCAATGCCCGCACCAGTCTTCATAACACATAAATAAAACAGGTTTATTTTCTTTTGCAGATAATTCAAGTGATTGTTGAAAAGTGATTTCTTTAAACTCAATTGCATGCTGAGTGAAGCAAAAAATCCGGAAGAAGAGCAGACAAAATCCAGTTATAAATATTCTTTTCATAAAGAGGGATAAAGTTAAAACATTGTTTATTAGAGCACCGCCTTGCAAAAATATCTCCAATACTTGGCGAAATTCCGTAGTTTTGCGTTGTGATGAATGACTTACAAAAACTCATAGAAGCATTGATCTTTAGCGCCGAGCAGCCAATTTCAATTAGCGAATTGCAGACAGTTTTATTTACTTATTCAGGTGAGGAAATAAGTCTTGAGGCAATACAGGAATATGCAGATGCTATTGTTCTAAAGTATGAAGGGGATGATTTTATTTTTGAAGTTGTGAAAAGCGGTGGTGGCTATCAGTTTCTTACAAAGCCCACTTATCACAAACCTATATCAACATTATTGCAACACCGCTCCCGCAGAAAATTATCTACAGCCGCATTAGAATGTTTAAGTATCATTGCATATTCACAGCCAATTACAAAAACAGAAGTTGAACAAATAAGAGGAGTGAATTGCGATCACACAATTCAGAAATTATTAGAAAGAGACCTGATAAAAATTACAGGCAGGGCAGATACACCGGGAAAACCATTACAATACGGATCAACACAATACTTTATGGATTACTTCGGCATTAATAACCTGGATGAATTACCGAAGTTAAAAGAATTTGAAGCGAAAGATATTTCTTCTATAGGTGATCCGGGAGATATTATGGTGAGTGTGGAAGAAACTGAGGCAGGCACAACAATTATTGCAAATTATGATGAGCGTCGGGAAGATGCACAAAACGAAAATTATGAGACAAATCAAGAAATTAGTTCAGAAGACAATGACTCCGAAGAACAAAAAGAAATTCCGGAAGGAAATAGCTGACGGTAAAAAAAATTCTGCAGCCGGTATCAGATTTTCAAGAAAAAAACATTCAGATAATGATTATCAGAGGAGAGATTCTTCTGATAATGATCGCTCGTTTGAAAGAGGTGCCCGCAGGCCTGACGAAGCCGGGCAGGAGAAAAGAACATATCGAAAAAATGAAAATTTTAGCCGGAGGGATGATGATAAAAAAACTTTCGGGAGAAAAAATTTTCAAGAAGAAAGATATCCTGAAAAAAGAGAATACACCAAAAGAGAAAATTCAGATAATTACAAGGGCAGAAATGATGAAAGAAAACCTTATATAAAAAGAGAAACCTCTGAACGATATCCCGATAAAGGAGACGGTGAAAAAAAATCATACGAAAGAAAAAGTTATGCTGATAAAAATGTTGGTGGTAAAAGAACGTATCAAAAAGATGAGAGAAGAACTGACGGGGATAAGAGAACATATCAAAAGGATGATAGAAGAACTGACGGGGATAAGAGAACATATCAAAAGGATGATAGAAGAACCGACAGTGATAAAAGACCATATCAAAAAAGAGGAGAAAGCACTTTTAGTGATTATAGAAATAGAAACAGCAGGAATTTTGATGAGAGAAAAAATACAGGAAATAAAAGATTTGATGATAACCGCACTGTGAAGAATGAAAGAAGAAATGATGAACAAACACCTGACCGCCGATTCAATGAAGAAAGGAGATATGAAAGAAGAGATACAGGTGAAGGAGAAAATTCTAATGATAATCGCTATAATAAGCAGGATGACAGAAAATTTGAAGGAAGAGAATATAAAAAGAAAATAAATTTTGAAGAAGACAGGCAAAAAAGATTTATTGATGATGAAAGCCCACTGAAAAAAGACAGGAAAAAATTTGAGGAAAAAAAATATTCTACTTACGAATACGATCCGGGCAAAACAAAAAAAATATACAAAGAGGAAGCAGAAGAAATGCGCCTGAATAAATATCTCGCTCAATGCGGCGTAGCGGCAAGAAGAAAAGCTGATGAATTTATTGAGAGCGGGTTAGTAAAAGTGAATGGAGAGATAGTGAAAGAAATGGGTTACAAAGTAAAAGAGGGTGATGAAGTACGTTATAAAGGGAAGATTATAACACCGGAAAATAAAGTATATATATTATTAAATAAACCGAAAGACTTTATTACAACTGCCGATGATGAAAAGGGAAGAAAAACTGTAATGGAGCTCATAGAAGGAGCAACAAGTGAGAGAGTTTATCCGGTTGGCAGGTTAGACAGAAATACAACAGGACTATTATTGCTTACTAACGATGGGGAAGTAGCGCAAAAATTATCGCATCCAAGTCATGGCGCAAAAAAAATATATTCTGTTGAATTAGATAAGCCGCTTTCAACAAGTCATTTACAAATGATAATTGATGGAATTGAACTGGAAGATGGAATTGCTACTGTAGATGAAATTGCTTATGCAGATCCAAAAAATAATAAAGTAATTGGTGTGATGTTACATGCCGGTAAGAACAGGATCGTAAGAAGAATTTTTGAATCATTGGGCTATAAAGTGGAAAAATTGGACCGCACATTTTACGCAGGGCTTGATAAAAAAAATGTGAACCGGGGAAAATGGAGATTCTTATCAGAAAAAGAAATTATACAGCTGAAAAGAATGAAATAAATAATTATTTCTTCAATCCAATTTCTCTTAAACGTTCATCTAAATATTCTCCCGCTGTTATAGGTTCATAATGCAATTGATTATTTTCTGTAACACAATTTTGCAAACAAGAAAGATCCATTGATGAAACCGGATGCAAAAAGAAAGGAATACTTAAACGGAATGTATGCCATTTATCTCTGGGCGGATTTACTACTCTGTGTGTTGTTGATTTTAAAACATCATTTGTAAAACGCTGCAACATATCACCCACATTCACTACAATTTCTTCAGGAGCTGTTTTTACAGGTATCCATGCACCATCATTTCGCAACACTTCCAGCCCATCAGCACTTGCACCAACTAATAAAGTAATTAAATTAATATCTTCATGTTGCTCCGCTCTAATTGCGCTTGCAGGCTCTTCAATGATTGGCGGATAATAAATTGCCCTTAGTATTGAATTTCCTTTGAGTATTTTATCATTAAAAAAATCCTCAGGTAAATTAAGAAATAATGCCAGCGATGCTAAAATGGCACTGCCGCTTTTTTCAAAATTCTTATATAAATTTTTTCCAAGTTCATTAAATTCCGGAATCTCTGTTATAGAAATATTATCAGGATATTCTTTTTTCAGCGGGTCATTATCACCCACATATTGTCCGAGTTGCCAGAACTCTTTTAAATCTCCTGCCTTGCTGTGTTTTGCATGTTCTTTTCCAAATGAAGTATAACCTCTTTGCCCGGCAAGCCCTGCAATTTCATATTTGCTTTTTATTTCAAGCGGTAAATGAAAAAAATCTTTTACTGATTCATAAAAATTATGCACTAATTGCATATCAATTCCATGATTTTGTATTGCAACAAAACCAACTTCCCTGTATGCTTTACCAATTTCATTTACAAATTTCTGTTTTCTGTTTGCATCACCTGAAAGAAAATCAGAAAGGTCAACGGTTGGAATAGTGTTCATCGTATTATATTTTATATTGAACCAATATTAAGTAAAATTAAATAAAATTGAATGTAAAATTTGAATTACAATTCAAGCTATATATTATTTAATTGTTTTTAATCATTTACATATTTTAAGGTTCTAACCTTCCGTAAAATCTCGGAAATGGAATTGCTTCCCGTATATGCTGAATGCCTGTGATCCACATAACAATTCTTTCAAGACCTAATCCAAAACCAGCATGTGGCACACTACCAAATCTTCTCAAATCCAAATACCATTCAAATACTTCCATGGGCAAACCCTCATGCTTAATTCTTTCAATTAAAAAATCAAGATTATCTTCTCTTTCCGCACCTCCAACAATTTCACCATAACCTTCCGGTGCTAAAACATCAACGCCTTTTACATAACGTTCATCTTTCGGATCCCGCTTCATATAAAATGCTTTCACCTGTGCAGGCCAGTTATATACCATCACCGGGCAATCAAATAACCTTGTGAGAATTGTTTCATCACTTGCACCAAGATCGCCACCCCATTCAAATTTTTTGGCGCTCGCAAGCCATTGCGGAATATTGGTGAGTTTTTCATCAAGTTCTTTTATTTCATTTTTAATTGTGTCAATCTTATTTCTGTTAAAATTAATTTCACCCTGTTTTAATGCACCTGAATTAATTTTTGTTTCTCTTTCTGTAATTTCTTTTTCAAGTAATGTTTTTTTAGTTTTCAAATCTGCCACATCATCTTCTAAAGTTTTAATACTATTTTTTCCATCTACATCTTTTTCTCCACGAATTATTTTCACTGCATCATCGTAATGTATTCGTGGAAATTTTTTGGTAACGGCATTTTGCAGATATGTCAGGTCTCTTTCAAGCACTTCTAATTCTTCTTTACAATCAGCCATTACATCATTCACTACATTTTTAATAAAATCTTCAATTAATTCCATGTTCATATCCAGATCATAAAAGGCCATCTCAGGTTCTATCATCCAAAATTCTGAAAGGTGTCTTCTTGTTTTGCTTTTTTCAGCACGAAAGGTTGGACCAAACGTATAAATTTTTCCATGCGCCATTGCTAATGCTTCACCATATAATTGACCACTTTGACTTAAGTAAGCAGGCTTACTAAAGAAATCTGTTTCAAATAAAGTGGTAGTACCCTCAACAGCATTGCCTGTAAAAATTGGAGCATCTAATTGTAAAAAATTATTCTTTTGAAAATATGAATGAATAGCAAAAATAATTTTGTTGCGCACCCGCATAATTGCCCATTGTTTTTTGCTGCGCAGCCATAAATGCCTGTTCTCAATTAAAAAATCAATGCCGTGTTCTTTTTTTGCAATGGGATATTCACTAGCAATTGATATAACCTGTAGTGTCGCTACCTGCACTTCATACCCGCCAATTTGTTTTTCATCCTGCACAACATTTCCTGTAAGAGATAAAGAACTTTCCAGCGTTAATCTTTTTGTTTCCTCAAACACTGCTTCACCAGCTTTATTAATATCTATTACACATTGTGCAAAACCGCTTCCGTCCCTCAAAACGATAAATACCAAACCTTTGCTGTCCCGTTTAGTGCTTACCCAGCCTTTTAATTCAACCTGCTGCCCAACATAGTTTTTTAATTCACTTATATATTGAAATTTTTCTATTCGCATAAAAAATTATTTTTGAATGAGTTGTAAAATTAAGTGTTAAAATATTTCAGAAATAAATAAAATACTGGAAAAATGTTTGGAAAAAAATTAATTCCCCCGGCGGGGATTATGCGTAAGATTCGTATTTAAAAAGAAGATCATACCCGCAAATATAAATAACTGTTTTTGTATCAACACTATAAATAAAATATTTGAAACAAACTAATTGCTTAAGCATTGTATGCCATGAAATGTTGAACTAATTTTACAACATTATTGAACACCAGCAATGTTGAACCAGAGATTAAGTCAGAAGCAACTACAGAAATTATCGCCGCAGCAGATACAATTAATGAAATTACTGCAGGTGCCGACTGATCAGTTAGATCAACGGATTAAAGAAGAGATGGAAATGAACCCAGCACTCGAAGAGGGCGATGAATATGAAGATGGGGAAGAAACAACAGAAGATCTTTTTAATGAAGCTGAAAATGGTGAAGAGGAAAAACCTGAAGAAGAAAAAGAAGTTGATGATGAAGTTGACCTTACTGATTATTTAGATGATGATGAGGTACCGGACTATAAAACAAAAGATGACAATTATGGCGATGATGAAGAAGATAAAAGGACCCCGCCTTATGCTGTAAGAGAAACATTTCACGAAAATCTTGATAAACAAATTGGGATGGTTGAGATGGATGACCGTCAGCGAACTATTGCCAGGCAAATAATTGGCAGTATTGATGATGATGGTTATTTAAGAAGAGAAATAAGCGCTATAGTTGATGACCTTGCTTTTTCTGCTAATGTTGAGACCACAGAAGAAGAAATTCTTGAAATATTGGATATTGTTCAGGGCTTTGATCCGGCGGGAATTGGTTCAAGAAACCTGAGAGAATGTTTATTGTTACAATTAGAAAGAAAGGCGCAAACAAAAACAGTAAGACTTGCCACTTTAATTATTGATGAATATTTTGATGAATTCACAAAAAAACATTACGAGAAACTGCAGGCAAAATTGAAATGTGAAGAGAGTGATTTAAAAAATGCTTTTGATGAGATATTAAAATTAAATCCCAAACCGGGCGGAAGTGCAAAAGAAGATGGCAACGCATTTAATCAAATTGTAATTCCTGATTTCACAATTACAAACGCTGCAGGCGAACTTGAATTAAAATTAAACAGCAGGAATGCGCCTGAATTAAGAGTGAGCGGCGATTTTAAAACGATGATGCAGGAATATAAGGCGGGCGATAAAAAAGACAAGAAGCAGAAAGAAGCTGTAATGTTCATCAAACAAAAAATTGATTCTGCAAAATGGTTTATTGATGCAATTAAACAAAGGCAGCATACTCTTTATTCAACCATGCATGAAATTATGATGCATCAGTATGATTTCTTTTTAACGGGAGATGAAACACAAATGAACCCCATGATATTAAAAGACATTGCGGAAAAAACAGGTTTAGATATTTCAACAGTAAGCAGGGTTGCAAACAGTAAATATGTTGTTACCGAATTCGGAACCTATCCTTTAAAATATTTTTTTAGCGAATCTTTAACAACAGATACAGGTGAGGAAGTAAGTACAAGAGAAGTGAAAAAAATATTGAGCGGTTTAATTGACCTGGAAGATAAAAAAATACCGCTAAGTGATCAGGAATTAACAGAAGCATTACAGAAAAAAGGATATAATATTGCAAGAAGAACTGTGGCGAAATACAGGGAACAATTAGATATTCCGGTTGCAAGATTGAGAAAGGAATTATAAGGTTTCAGGTTTGAAAGGTTGATGGTTATTTATTGTGCTTATTTTAATACTCATTATTCATGAAAAACTTTTTCGGTCATTTTATATCAATTGTATTTCAGCCTTTATTCTTACCGCTATATGGAACTCTGTATATAATTTATTCAAACCCATACATGTTTCCCGATAAATTTGAAAACTACCAGAATATTCTGCGCATTGCATTAAATACTTTTTTTTTCCCCGCTGTAATCGTATTGCTTTTGTATAAATTGAAATTTGTGAAGGGTGTTAATTTGAAGAACCGGCAGGACAGAATTATTCCTTATGTGGCAGCAATGATGTGTTATATCTGGACATTTTATGTTTATTATCATGAACAATTAAACCCCACAATAACATTTATCTTACTTGGTTCATGCATATCTATTTTTCTTGCATTCATGATAAATACACTTGTAATGAAAGTGAGCATGCACACCACAGGTGGTGGTGGATTAGTTGCAATGATGCTTATTTTAATTCCTTTTTCTTACTTTAATCCGCTGTTGATCTTTATAATCTCTATACTTGTTGCCGGAGCTATCGGCTCAGCACGATTAGCTTTACATGCACACACTACCCGTGAAGTGTATTATGGATATTTGATTGGTTTTTTTAGTTTTATGATAGCTACGAATTTGTATCCATTATAAATTGCTGTTATGAAAATGATTTTTATTCTTCTTCCTGTATTCTTTTTTATTGAAATCATCTCTGCACAACAACTTACACATAAAGAATATGCAAAACATCTTAAAAAAATTAACCAGTCAAAAGAAGAAGCAAGTGTTGTTATAAGTCTTGATACAATTTATAACAAAGGAGAAGCATATGCACTTTTTATTAAGGTTACGTCTGCTGGTAAAGATTACAGTGTAAAAAATTTGTCAGGAAATGAGCTGATTTATTGGAGGTTTAACAGTTATGATAATCCTGAATATACCGGTAATATAGGCTCAGTGCAAAAAAATTATTATTATGAAATTATTTTCCCCGCAAACCAAAAAAGATGTGAGACAGAATTTAAAACAGTACAACAAATGGGTGATTTTATTTTGGAGAATGATTTAATTCATGAAAACGGTTTAAATGAAGACGCAGTTGACGGGCTCATACAGGCTTATGGGAATAAATATTCGACTAAACGCAATAAACCTGTGCAGGTATTTTATGGTGAAGACTCAGGAAAGGAATACAAACTTGCTGAAAGAGACAGAACAAAACTTATAACCTTAAACAATAACTTAATTGAACAGGATAATATTATTATAGGGAGTATTGAAAGTAAAACAAAGAATGAAGGAGTAGTAACATATTTTAATTATACCATTAAATTACAGGACGGAACTACGATAGCTACAGCAAAACATCAGAACTACGGAGCAGAGGATATAGAAATAAAAACTATGAAAGACAGTAAAATTATTCGTTTGGCAAAGCCAGATTACTGGATTGATAAAACAATTGTGCAATATTTAATAGATAATTTTTACCTGTAATAAAAAAAGCCTTCCGAATTCCTTCGGAAGACTTTCTTACCCTAAACCTAAAACTATGGAAAATCTCTACTTAAAGAGGAAAGAACTGACCCAATAACTCAAATACAATGCAAAATGTTGTGCAAGAAATATTTTTAACTTTTCTTTTACATTTAGCTGACATATAAAATGTCTATTAAATTTTTTCTATCGCAGAATCCATTAACCAGCCTATTACGCCATTTGCCATTTTCACCTTTGTCCAATTTTTATCAGTATCAAGTATTTGCACTTTTAAGCCTTCATGTAAAATAGTAAGATTTGTTTCACTTTCTGAAGGCCCGCTCTTTATTATAGCGCTTGGAGAAAGAATAATTGCAAATTGATAATTTTTATCGTAAGACATTTTGCTAAGTGTTGCAATAAGCAGAAATATGAATACGATAAATGTAATGAGGGCAGAATAAAAGCCAAGTTTTCTAAGTTTCAATTTTTTGGATATACGATACAGTGCAAATGCAGATAATGATATCCAAATAAAAATGATAGAAATGATACCAAAAGTTTTTGCTGTTCCCAAATTGATGAAATTTTTCCACCATTGAATGATGAATAATTCCCCAACAGGCTGTAATTGATCTTTAATACGCAAATTAGCCAAATGTAAATTAAATATTACGTCTTCATTGCCAGGGTCAAGCTTCAAACATCTTTCATAATTTAAGATTGCTCTTCCCATTTGCCCGTTTTTATAATAAGCATTGCCAAGGTTATAGTAAATTTCTGCTGAAGCCCCGTTTGCTTTCAGGATATCTTCATACATGTTTATTGCCTGGTTGTAATTTTTACTTTCGTACAATTCATTTGCTTTGGTATATCTGGAAGAGTTATCCTGAGCAAACATTTGCAGAGAGAAAAAAAATGCACATATATAAATAAGTAAGTGTTTCATTCTCTTATTTCCGCTTCTAATTGTGTAATTATTTTTATGGCTTTTTTATGTGTTTCTGATAAGCTGCCGCTTGCTGATTGTGGTGCAAATAGCGCAAGTTCACATTCATCCAATAATTGCAATACATCATGCTGAATAGTTTCACTCACATGGTAACGATTTAAATAACTACTAATATTTTCTTTTGATAATGTACTTTTTGGGATATTAAATTTATCCTCCAGATAACCCCATAACGCTCTAATGGCTTCATTATAAAATGCTTTGCTTTCATTTTTCTTTGCAAATGCTTCTGCCTGCTTCAATCTTTTCTTTGCAATTGCTGTTGCTCTTTTATTTTTTAAAGCAACTACATTGCTTTCCAATTTATTTCTTTTTGCCGTTGAGAAAAAAATAAATGCCCCCAATAAAAAAGGAAGGCCAATAGCAGAATAAAACAAAGGGATTGCTAAATTATCTTCACCTGATAAAAATTCCGGCTCATCTTTATTAATAAAGCGGATGTCTTCGGCAAGCATTTGCACATCTTCCTTATTAACACCAGTACCTATACCAGTGTAATTCGGACCTTCTTCAATGTTTACATTATAAGATTGCGATGTGAGTGTAACATATTGTTTTTTTGAAGGATTGAAATAACTCCATGTATGAGCAGGAATTGTAAATTCTCCGGGTGATCTTGGAATTAATAAATATTCAAAAATTCTTGAGTTATCTGCTTCTGTAATTTCCGGATCATACGTTTCCCAGCCCGGGGGTAGATTTAATACAGGAGCCTCAAATAAATTTAAATTCCCAGTGCCGTTTATAATAACTCTGTAAGTTAATGGCTCATCTGTTTTTGTTTCAGTATTATTTAATTCAGTTTGCATGGTGAAATTTCCAACTGCGCCATTAAAATCAGAGGGGGCATTTGGTGGAAGATCATTTACTTTTATTTTTACCGTGGGTGATGAAGTTGAAATGTTTACATTTTCATATTTATTCGAAAAAGGATCTGGGAATGAATCACCAAAAAAATCTTCAAACGGATCACGGCTCTTTTTCTTTGATTTTGTTTTTACAGCGACAATTGCATCAATACTAAATGGATCAACTTCGAGATCGCCTGCCTGCTGTGCAGTTAGCACTGTTTTTTTGATTATATAAACAACATAGGATTGTCCGTTTATTGTTTCATAAGTTGGCGGACTGTTACTTACATCAATGTCATCTGCATAGAAACCGTTGAATTTTGGGACTTTATTCATACCTGTCACCTGGTGGTCTGCAATTGCTGAATTGCGATTGATATATAACTTAAATGTTATAGTAGTTTCCTCCCCACGATAAATTTCAGCTTCACTCACTTCCGTTTTTATAAAATAATTTTCTTTTACATATTTATTTAAATCTGTTGCCTGATCTGATGAATTATTATTTTGTGTAACAGGCGCTTCGGTTACTTCAATTGTTATAGGTTGTGATGTAAGATTATCATTACCACATTTAATACTTGCTGAACCAATTGTAAATTTTCCTATGGATTTTGGCTGTAGCGCATAATTGAATGAAACACTTTGTGTTGTTTTGCCATTGATCATTGATATTTGCGAGGATTGATTCGGTCCTCCTACAACATAAAAATCGCTTAACACAGGGGCCTTAAAATTTTTTCCATCACAATTTGAAATGGTAAAACTCAAGGTGAATCTTTCGCTTACACCTACCTTGTTCTTATTTACTGTTGCAGTAAAATTTGTTTGTGCAAATAATTGTACAGATATAAGTAACAGAGC
>JACMJP010000184.1 GCA_014380545.1 Chitinophagales bacterium
GCAATAAAATGAAAATCGTTTTTTGCTGTTGTATCGGTTTGTCCAACTGCAAGATTGCTGATTGCTATGATGCAAATCGCTGTGATAATTATTTGCTTTTTCATATTCTTTTGTTTTAGGTGTTTGTAATTGTTAACAGGAACAAAAGTAGACCCGTAACTAAACTGAGGGAAACGGCTTTACACAAGTTGAAAAAGTTTGTTTCTGAATATTTAAGATTTGAAACCAGCCTCATCCTGATTTTTGCAATATATACTCCTGATTCTTACTGTTGTTTGCAATTTTCCGTAATTGTTCGCCAAACCAGGCACTGATGCAGCTCTGTCTAATGAATTATCTTTGCAGCAAATGTCTCAGCCCGAAATAAAACTAATAGAATGCCCCCGTGATGCTATGCAGGGCATTCATGATTTTATTCCAACAGAAAAGAAGATTGCATATATCAATCAATTATTAAAAGTTGGATTTGATACACTGGATTTCGGGTCTTTTGTTTCGCCAAAAGCAATTCCACAAATGATTGATACGGCCTCTGTTCTTGAACATTTAGATCTGACAAATACAAAATCAAAATTGCTTGCAATTATTGGCAATAAAAGAGGGGCAGAAGACGCATGTTTATTTCCCAAAATTAGTTATCTCGGTTTTCCTTTTTCTATTTCTGAAACATTCCAGATGCGCAATGTAAATTCAACTATTATGGAATCGGTTGACAGGGTAAAAGAAATAAAACATCTTTGCGATGAGAACGGAAAAGAATTAGTGGTTTATATTTCCATGGGTTTTGGAAATCCTTATGGAGATGAATGGAGTGCGGAGGTTGCAGAAAAATGGGTGGAGGAATTAGTGCAGATGGACATTAAAATAATTTCACTGGCTGATACAATTGGTATCGCAAATCCTGAAAGCATTGCTTATCTATTTTCGCATCTCATTCCAAAATTTCCGCATGTCGAATTCGGTGCACACCTGCATACAACTCCGGATGCTTGGCTTGAAAAAATTGACGCTGCTTACAAAAATGGTTGCAGAAGATTTGATGGTGCAATAAAAGGTTTTGGTGGCTGCCCAATGGCAGCTGACGATCTCACAGGAAATATGGCAACTGAAAATATCATTCAATATTTTAATCATGAAAAAGCTGTACTGGGAATAAATAAAAAAGAATTCAGGGAAAGTGTAAGAAAGGCATTGGTGACTTTTCCTGTGCTCTCCTGAATATGTATCTACTTTTTTATTAAATCATAAAATGATTTCCTGTAAGTTTCTGAAATGGGTATCATCTTATCTTTTATTTTTATCCTTTCTCTTTCAATAGAATCAATTTTATCAATTGCTACCATATAAGATTTATGTACCCTGCAAATAAGATGTGATGGAATTTCCTTTTCCAGCTCCATGAATGTTTGTAGTGTCATAACATTTTTATCGGTGGTGAATATTCTTCTGTAATCTTTCATGCCTTCAATGTATAAAATATCCTTTATCAGAATTTTTTCCAGGCGATATTCTGTTTTTATGAAAATGAATTTCTTCTCTTTTTCAGGCTGCATTTTTTTTTGCTCAGCTACTTTACCAACTGCAGAAAGAAATCTTTCAAATGTAAATGGCTTCAGCAGATAATCAGTCACCTGTAATTCATAGCCTTTCAAAGCAAATTCATGATATGCTGTAGTAATGATCACTGCACTTTGAATGCTGGAAGATTCCAGCATTTGGATACCTGAAAGTTCACCGAGATGAATATCCAGAAAAATGAGATCCACTTGATTTGATTTTAAAAATCCAATCGCATCCACTGCATTATTAAACGTATGTAAAAGCTGCAACCAGGAGATTTTTTTTACATATCCCTGTATGCGCTCCTGAGCTAATGGCTCATCTTCAATGATGATGCAATTTATTTTCATCTAATGAAATTACTAATTTAACTTCATAAAAACCATTTGCTGAATGTATTTCAAGAAGATGTTTTTCAGGATACAATAATTCCAAACGCCTTTTAATTAACTGGTTACCGAGCCCGCTGAAATCATCCTGCGTATTCGATTTTTCGTTATAAGCATTTCTGCATCCAAATGTAATTTTCTCTTTTCCTATTTCAAATCTGATAGATATAGCATGTTCCTGTTTTTTGAATTCTGCGTATTTAAATGCATTTTCAAGAAAGGGAATATACAACATGGGAGCGATCTCGATATTTTCAGAATTTCCGGTTATTGAATATTGAATGTATTCCTGATAGGAGGTTCTTATCTTTTGCAGTTCGATGTATTTTTCAATGTACGTTAATTCTTTTTGCAAAGGTATTTTTTCTGTTTTTGTTTCATAAAGCATGAACCGCATCATATCGGATAGCTTATTCAAATAATAAGAGGCTTTCTCAGCATCCTTTTCTATCAGCACATCAATATTATTAATAGTATTAAAAAGGAAATGTGGGTTAAGTTGGTTTTTTATTAGCGTTAATTCCATTTCATAATTCTTTTTATTGAGTTCTTCCTTCCACTTAATATCTCCGTAAAATGTAATAAAACCCTTCATTACCAAACCGATCACTCCATGTATAAATGCAATGAGAAACATTAATAGGGTAATGGGAATTGCTGATGCCCATCCATCACTAAACAACCCGGCTTTTCCTAAGGATATGGTTAATCCAACTCCGCCAAATAAAGCAGCAATAAAACAGCTGAGCGATCCTGTTAAAAATAAAAGTAAGATCTTTCTGCGCTTCAAAAATTTTTCAAACAATAAAACATAAAAGGAATAAAATGAAATAATTGCCGGAAGAATTGCCCCGATTGAAGCCGGTGAAAAAAATATGTAGTGCATAAAACCATCAAACGTATGTATTTTATCCGCATTTGCTTCCACCCAAATTGGTGCAAACAATACCATCAATAATAATACATACAACAGCCAGTAGCCGATATGTAATAAAATGATAACAGACCGTTTCACCCTTTTTCTTTTTTAAAAATATAAAGGAAATAACTAATTGCCGTAAATGCAATAAAATAAATTCCTGCAAGTAAGTGAATATTATATTTTGAGGAAAATGTATCGCTGCCTTCCTGCAGATAGTGAAGTGTACAATAAATATAGGGAACAGTATAATTATATTCCCACGACATGGCTATCATAGAGCCAACAAATAAAACTAACCCGATACCAAGCGGCACCATAAAATTCTTAAACTGCATACTCAATAAGTATTGCAGTGCTATGATCGGGAGGCAATCAATAAAATAATACA
>JACMJP010000185.1 GCA_014380545.1 Chitinophagales bacterium
TACAAAGGCAAGCGGCTCTTTATTTACGCTATCAATAATTTGCCCCGCCACTTCATATTGGCTGAAAGAATATTTATAAAAAATCATGAGGGTAAAAACTAAAAATATTATTTTATGAAGTGATATCATGTGGAATTGAATTTATTTCGTTGCATATTCTCAGTCTTCCTCTATTTTGCATTTGCTAAGATAGGGGCATATTAATTATCATGAAATCAAAAAGAAAAGCGAATTTGAATTTTCATAGATCGAACTGCGGCAAAAATACTTTTTCATTATAAAGGTTCGCAATGGAATTCCGCAAATCATGAAATAAAAATTGGCAGTTTTTAATAAAAAATACCTGCTGTTGTTTCGGTACTCATGGTTTGTGTTTCAGCAGCTCATTGTTCAGCCTTGGCACATAGGAGTGTAGCCCAATACTTATTCGCTCTGCATTCGCTCGCACCACATCAATGATGACGCTTGTAATTTAAGTTTTATGCATAATATTATGAATTTGCAGAGTGAATTTGCTTAATTTTGATTGAATAATTTTTAAAATCTAAAACCTGTTTTATGAAACAATTTATCTTACTACCTATGCTTGTATGTTCAGTATATTTTATTGCATGCAAATCATCTTCAAATGAAAGCAACACAGCTAATATTTCTGAAAATAAAGTAAAGATAGAATTAGCATCCTCTGAAACGTCAACTGGCAAGTATCAGATCAAATCCGGTATGTACACCACACGGTCAAAAAACGATATGATGTCGGCTGCCATGGATAATTCTACGATCGTTTATTTTGATGATTATGGAAATAAAGAATTAACCGAAAATATTAGCAAAATAGAGATGAGCGGGCACAAAATGGAAACGCATAGTTTCAGTTTGACGATTGATAAAATGATCTACAATTGGGATGCAGATAAAAAAACTGGTTCAAAATATAATATTGAAGATATGATGAATAACATGATGAATAAAAATGTTGATTATGAAGCAATGGGGGAGGAATTAAAAAAACAATACAACTATAAAGAATTGGGCACAGAAACTATTTTAGGAAAAGAATGCAAAAAAATATCTGTTGAAGTTACTAAGGGTTCTACAGCTGTTGCCTGCACCTGGAAAGGAATTACCATGCGTAGCGAAACATCTATGGGTGGTATGCAAATGATTATAGAAGTAGTAGATCTGCATGAAAATGCAACCATTGATGCGTCAAAATTAAAAGTACCATCAGATGTTACATTTACAGAAATGAAAATGCCGGGGAAATAAGTAATTTATTATTATCTAGTATGATTGATAATATAATTGCCTACTAACTCAGCCCAGAGCATATACATTTTTCCTGATGGATGTAAGCCATCATCAGCTAACAGTGTGGTATCATCTTTTGCTTTTCTTGAAATGGCTGTAATATCAATGTAATGCACTTTATATTCTGCAGCAATTCTTTTGTTGATTGAATTGAATGTATCAATTTCATTGCTGATTAATTCAGCCGATGCACAGCTGTAATTAGCAAAGGGTGTAACGCCGTAATCAGGAATTGATAGAACAATTACATGGTTTTTCTTTTCGTCAGCATATTTAATTGCTGTTAATAATAATTTTTCAAAATTAGCAGCATAAATTGCTGTATCAATTCCCCTGAATTGATCATTTACACCAATTAACAAGGTGACATAATCATATTTTTGCTGAAGGTTATTTTTTTCAATTGCATCAATTAAATTTTTAGTTGTCCAGCCTGTTCCTGCGATGATCGTTGGCGATTCAAAGTGGCTTTTGGTTTTATTTAATAAGGATACCGTTTGTTCAGGAAATCTTCCATTTGTTTTTACTGATTGACCGATTGTATATGAATCACCGAGACATAAAAGAGAATAATTTTCCGGGTTGAAATTCTTTAGCTGCAAAACAGATGTAAGTGCAATTAAAATTATTAAGCTCATATCACCTTTTCCAGAGATACGCAATTATGAAATGCAGAGTTTTATAATATACACCTGTGAAAATAAAAAATCCCGGGTCGTCCGGGATCCTTTACAAATCAAATTTTACTCTATGAAAAATTATCTATTTGTGCTTAAATAAATTTTAGTGCGTTCTTTTCCTTTTGCAACAATATAGATACCCGAAGGTGCATTATCGAGTGTCGCAAAACTTTTTCCTGACAGATCAAAATATACCTGCACTGTTTCTTCAACCGGCGCAGGATTAGTGATAACAATTGAAATAATATCAGAAAATAAAAAGCTATTTCCATCTGCGCTGATCACTTTTAATCTATAATAAAAAATATTATGCTCCGCATCGGGAACGATATTGTGATTAAAAGTATAAGTGAGTTCTTCGGTAGAAGTACCTGCTGCCTGAACGGAGGAAATTTCCTCCCAGCTTTTTCCGTCTGTTGAAAATTGCACCATGAAGATGCCTGTATTTTCTTCAGATATCGTGATCCATTCCAGATCAATTGATGATTCAGTTTGTAGTGCCTGGAAATTTGTGATTGAAATTGTAGCCTGTACTGCTGTAAAAGAGCATAGTAAAAACATTACTATACAAATGTGTGGTGGTCTTAATAGGTTTTGGGAACGCATAGTTCTTTCTTTTGTGATATAAAGTTCCGGTTATTATCTGTGGTTACGGAAATTTTATACGAAGTCTTGTGACGATAAAAATGAATTCAATGTTGAGCAGATATCGTTTGGAACTCAATATTCATAGTATGTTCATCCATTTATAGTTGTTATATCTTGTTTCAAATGCGGACTAAAATACCTCTGGGTTATTAAGAAATATATCAGCCATTGAGCAATAAATGAAGTAGAAGTGAGGTCAATATCAGGTAATTTAAAACTCCATTTGGATTTGCCCGGGCCTCCTGAATGCTTTTAAGTTGTATTCAAAATGGGGTTTATGCCCCATATATTTTTCTTTCATTAAATAAAACATTTGATGAATGGCATTTGCTAATTCTCCATCACCTCTTTTTCTTTTGCCCCAGCGGCTGTCATTTAATTTTCCTTCATGTACAGATTTTACATTACTTAATACCCTGTCAGCATGGTCGGGAAATGCTTTATATATCCAGTCAGTAAATATTTGTGCAATTGCTCCATTTAAGCGCAGCATTGTAAACACTGCTGTATGCGCACCA
Organism: Chitinophagales bacterium; assembly: GCA_014380545.1. GTDB lineage: Bacteria > Bacteroidota > Bacteroidia > Chitinophagales > BACL12 > JACMJP01. Next base: position 3,158 of record JACMJP010000185.1, read on the forward strand.
TGATCACTTGCAGCTTTCATAATATCCGGCAAAAAATGATCTGTTAGTCCCGGGATAATAGGACCTATCATAACACCAACAGGAATTCCGTTTTGAGCGAGTTTCTCCATTGTTTTTAATCTTGCTTTATAAGTAGCTGTTCTCGGTTCCATTTTTAAACGAATATCCTCATCCAATGCAGTTATTGATAATAATGTATGAATTAACCTGTCTTTTGCCAATTCACTTAAA
>JACMJP010000186.1 GCA_014380545.1 Chitinophagales bacterium
TAAATGTCGAGGACATGAATTGTGGATGCATTTAACGTTTGTAGAAATAGATCAATAGAAATTGTAATAGTATCATTCCATCCAGCAAACCAAAGAATACAAAATTATTTTGTTTTTTTCTTGTCAGGTAAATCGTTAATCCTGTAATCAGCATAAATACTCCTATTGGAACAGTATAATTAATTCCTGTTACTGAAATATTTCTTTGTAAATAAAAATGCAAAGCTCCACTGATGAATAAAGAAAGAAAAGATAATGTATAAGTGCTTTCAGTTCCCAATAATTTGGGAATCGTCTTCACGGAATGTATTGCATCAATCCTTAAGTCTTTTATATCAAATGGTAGTGTAATACCAAAAATGAAAAGAAAATTTGCAGCAAATAACAACCATACACCTTTATTTAAAAAATCTTCATCTGCATTAATAACAGGAAGCACACTTCCAATATAGGCCCACACAAAACTAATGAGAAAGATCTTTGCAACTCCAACATCTCTCAACCTTAATAATTTTCTACTTAATTTAAGTGGAATTCCATATAAAACAGAGATGATGCCGGGAACAATTAATGCGTATTGAACTTCTCTTTTCAGAAAGAAAAATAAAACACAACAAACTATAAATGCTAATGTAGTTAGAATGCGTATAAATTGAATATTTTTTAAAAAAAATTCCCATCTTTCCTCTGTTTCATAATTTGAAATGCGCTTGATTGCAGCAACTCTTATAAGCATATAGGTGAAAAATGTTGAAACTCCATTAAAAATGATCAATACATCATATTCAGGACTTAATTGTAGCAGGTAATAAGCCTGAGCAGTAAATGCCATTGCACAAATGGCAATAAATACATTTGAGTATAACAAACACCTGATGAACCAATGTAAAATCTGCTTCAACTTTTATACGTATTTTCGGGGCAAAATTAAAGTATTCATGCATGTAGTTTTACAAAAAGGAAAAGGCAGAAGAGTTGAAGATGGTCATCCGTGGGTGTATAAAAATGAAATTGAGTCTATTCACGGAACTCCGGAAACAGGTGATATTGTGGAAGTATATAATTTCAAAAATGATTTTGTTGGGAAAGGATATATTAATGAGCAATCGCAGATAACAGTTCGTTTGCTAACTAGAAATAATAAAGAGGAAATAAACAAGGAATTCTTCAGAAAAAAAATATCTGAATGTAAAAATTACAGAGATAAAATACATTACTCAGGTAATTATCGCTTGGTTTTTGGTGAAGCAGATTTTCTTCCGGCTCTAATAATTGATAAATTCAATGAATATTATGTTTTACAAACATTCAGTGCCGGAATGAATAAGTGGAAAGTTGTGATTGCTGAAATATTACATGAAGATTTTCATGCTAAAGGGATTTATGAACGTAATGATGTTCCTGTAAGGAAGTTAGAAGGCCTGGAAGAAGTAAAAGGATTTTTAATTAATGAATTTGATACCAACATTATCATAGAAGAAAACGGTATTAAATTTCATATTGATATTGCAAACGGGCAAAAAACAGGATTTTTTCTTGACCAAAAAGAAAATCGTTTGGCCATAAAAGATATTGTTCAGGGAGCAACTGTGCTTGATTGTTTTACATACACCGGTTCATTTGCATTAATGGCGGCGCATTTTGGGGCTAAACAAATTACAGCGCTTGATATTTCAGAGGATGCAATTGCGCTGACGAAAAAAAACATTTCTTTAAATAATTTCACGAATATTGATTGCATTTGCGAAAATGCTTTTGACATGTTGCCTCAATGGAGCAAAGAAGGTGTGCAGTTTGATGTAGTAATTCTTGACCCGCCTGCATTTACAAAAAACAGGAAAGGAATTGAAAATGCATTGAAAGGATATAAAGAAATTAATTTGCGGGGAATGAAAATGGTAAAACCAGGAGGGTTTTTGGTTACATTCAGTTGTTCGCACTTTGTGGATGTAAATTTATTTTATGATATGATTGCAGATGCAGCAAAAGATGCAAATAAAACAATACGGGAAGTACAATTTTTATCGCAGGCAAAAGATCATCCCATTGTTTGGGGCATTGAGGAAACACACTATTTGAAGGGATTGATCTTGCAAGTGATGTGAGTAGTTAGTTGTTCGGAATTCTGTGGTTGTTTCGATCTTTTTATTTTGAATTTGTTTCGTATTTGTTTTTAATATATGTGCTTAATTAATTTTGCTTTTCAGTATCATCCAAAATATAAATTTATACTTGTTGGAAACAGGGATGAATTTTATAACCGTCCGACAAAAGAATTACACTGGTGGGAGGATCATCCGGATATTCTTGCAGGCCGGGATCTGAAAGATGGAGGAACATGGATGGGCATGAGCAGAGATGGCAAAATTGCAGTATTAACAAACTACAGAGATCTGAAGAATATAAAAAATGATGCACCTTCAAGGGGAATCATTCTGAATAAATATTTAAGCGGTGAGATTCCGTTAGATGAATTTCACATCTTCTTAAAAACACAAGGCAGATTTTATAACGGCTTTAGTCTTCTTTACGGAACCACTTCAGAGTTTTATTATTTTGCAAATAAAGATGAGCGGTGGCAAATGATCATGCCAGGGATTTATGGGTTAAGCAATGCATTTCTGGATACGGCATGGACAAAATTAGTTCAAAGCAAAAAAATGTTCACTGAATTAATAGAAACTGATATTATAGATGAACAGAGGCTAATCAATATGATGCATAATACCGGGTATGCCGAAGATAATTCACTTCCCTTAACAGGAATTCCTTTAGAATTGGAAAAGAAATTATCTGCAATGTTCATTGAAACAGAAAATTATGGGTCAAGGCTCACAACTTTTATCAGTATAGATAAAAAGGATATTGTTGTATATCATGAAAAAAGTTACCACCCGCCGGGTGATGCTGTTTATACATTTCAAATTCAAAAGAGATAAACTTAATTTTATGTTTTAATATTATGTTTTTTCCGGGATCTTTTATACACACACTTTTATTTCAGCTTCCTTACAGGGATACCTGGTTTTTTGATCTTGTCATAATTTTATTAGTCGTTGCAATACTCTATTTGCTCATCAGGAGAAGGATCAGTCAGTCTGCTGATATGCAAAAATTGTTACGGGATAAAGTACGGGATAAAACAAAAGCACTGGAAGAACAAAAAGAAAGGGCAGAGCATAGTGAAAAAGCGAAGGAACAATTTCTTGCAAACATGAGCCATGAAATCAGAACACCTATGAATGCCATTGTGCAGGCAACAAGATTATTGCTGGAAAACGAACCGAAAGAAAATCAACTGAAGTATCTCAATGCGATTAAACACTCGTCTGATAATTTATTAGTAATTATTAATGATATATTAGATCTTTCAAAGATAGAGGCTGGCAGAATTAATTTTGAACATATTGACTTTAATTTACAGGAGCAAATTCAATCGGCATACGACACATTAAAAATAAATTCCGATGAAAAAAAACTAGAACTAACCTATGATATTAGTAAAGACGTTCCGCTGTTATTAAATGGCGATCCTTACAGGCTGATTCAAATTATATTAAATCTTGCGGGAAATGCAATCAAGTTTACAGAGAAGGGATCTGTAAAAATAAGTATTGAAACGGCAGAAAAACAAAATGATTTCGTACACTTGAAATTTTCAGTTACAGATACTGGGATTGGAATTGCAAACGATAAACTGGATTACATTTTTGATATGTTTACACAGGAAACAACAAGTACAACAAGAAAATTTGGTGGAACAGGATTGGGTCTGGCTATTTGTAAACGACTTATCGAAATGCAGGGGGGAAGCATACATGTAAATAGCAAAGTTGGCCATGGTTCTACTTTTCATTTTATCCTTAATTATAAAATATCAAATGCATCAGAAAAGCATGATCAGGATCAAAGGAAAGCATCAAACAAAAAAATACCGGTTGAAGGGTTGAGAATAATATTGGCTGAAGATAATGAATTTAACCAGATGGTAGCTGTAGACACAATTGAAGCCTCCATTAAAAATGTTATAGTTGATGTGGCAAAAACAGGGAAGCAAGTAATTGAGTTCGTACTGAAAAATAATTACGACCTTATATTAATGGATATTCAAATGCCGGAGATGGATGGACATGAAGCAACAAAAATTATTCGCAATATGAGTGATCCAAACATTAATTCTATTCCTATTATTGCAATGACAGCAAGTGTTATTAAAGCTGAAGTGGATAAATGTTTTGAAAGTGGTATGAATGAATTTGTTGGTAAGCCATTTAAAGTAGAGGAATTAATGGATAAAATTTCAAAAGTAATGCAACAAAATAATTAGATAATGGATACTTATACCATGATAAATTTAAATTTTTTGAATCAATTTGCACTGGATGACCCTGTGAAAATGAAAAAATATATCGGCATGTTCCTGCAATCGGCTCCCCAGGCTATAGCAAAAATGAAAGAACAACATTCTGCAAAAGACTGGGTGCATTTAAAAACAACAGCCCATTCTTTGAAGCCTCAATTAGCATATATGGGCATTGAGAGCTTGAAAGAAAATATCCTGCGTATTGAAGAATATGCCGGTGATGAAAAAAATCATGATGTAATTTTGCAGCTTATTGAAACGGTTGAAAAAAAATGCGCTGTTGCTTTTGCTGAACTATCAAATGTTGTTGAAGAATTATCAAAAACCTAAAAAATAAAGATTATGCATAAAAAAGAAACAGTATTTATTGTTGACGATGAACCCATGCATGCACAGATGATGGAAGATTATTTAAAACAAAAGTTCCCATCTTTCACGATATATAAATATTCAACCGGCGAAGAATGCAATGAGAATATGGACAAAAATCCCGGGATAATTATTCTTGATTATCATTTGAATGCAATAGATAAATCTGCAAGAAACGGTGCTCAGATACTTGAGCATATCAGGAGAAAATATGAAGACACAGTAGTAATAATGATATCAGGTCAGGATAAGATTGAGGTTGCAGTGGATTGTATGCGGGTTGGTGCTTATGATTATATTACAAAAAATGAAACGGCATTTATTCGTACAGAAAATGCTATCAGCAGGCTTTTTCAGCATAGAACAGTTGTTCATAATATGAAGAAATACAGAAGATGGTATCAATTACTCATGTGGGGAATTCTTGTAATTGTTGCAGGTACTTTATTGCTTACAATTACAGGAGCACTAAAACTGCAATAAATATTTTCGCCCCTCCAAATAAAAAACTATGAGCTATCATGGTTTTTTTATTTCTTCAAAAAAGCCGGTTTCCTTATTTTTCTTTACAGCATTCCAGTTAAAACATCTTCCATTCATCGTAATATAAACACCGGGCGGCAGTGTTTGAACAAAGGATAAAGCACAGCCCATATTAAATAGCCCATCAGAGCTACCAAATTTATACGGTATCATTGCTCCGGTTAGCACAATTGTTTTTTCAATTTTTGATTCTGCAATCTTTCCGGCAGTTTCAACCATTGTATCCGTTCCATGTGTAATAATTATTTTATCAAATTCGCATGTAATGCAATGTTCAACAATCCTCAACCGGTCATACTCAGTCATGTGTAAACTGTCAACCATCATAAGCGTTTGGAGGTCAACCGGAATGGTACATCTTCCAAGTTTTAATAACTCGGGTAAATGAGTGGAATTAAAATACAATTGACCTTTTATTTCATCATATTCTTTATCAAATGTTCCCCCGGTTACAAAAATCCTGATTGTCATAAGTGTGTATGTATTAGAATTTCACGAAAGTTAAAAAACTATTTTTTATTTATACAAATTCAATCCCTTAAAGCCTCCATCACTTTTCTGATAATAAAAGCTAAAACTATTGACATAAAATAACAAACAACTAATGCTGAATAAATTGGAAAGATATCATTATAATCAAATGCACTCTTTCCTGCCAGTAAAAAAATAAAACTTAAAAGTATAACAAGGTTAATAATATAAGCAAGTATTGTTTTTTTAAGATAAGTGCCAAAGCGTCTCACAACAAGACTGCAAATTGCATTTATGAGTAAATACATAAGCAATTCTGTGCCGCCAACCATCCAGATCATTTCTACATTTTCGTTTTTTAAATAAACTATTACCATGCTGATAACAGCAAGAAATACCAATATACCACCCAGTGCAAATGGAAATAGTTTTTTGTTTACAGAATTTGTTATATGCTGCTCATCAAATATCATATTTTTCTTACTTTCATTTTAGTACAGTTCTATGAGTTCCTTTTTATAAAATTAACTCAACATAATTAAAACAATTGCAAAAACTGAAAGAAAAATTCCAATCACATTTAATACGTTTAATTTTTCTTTGAATAACAGCCAGGCGCAGAGGCATGATAATAATACTACACAAATATTATTTACAGGGAAAAATGTAGAACTTGCTAAACCGGATTTTTCCAGTGCCTGTATTAAAAAATACATGCTTCCATAATTCGGTATTCCAAGACTAATACCAGCAACGATGCTTTTTAATTGTAAATTCTCATGATACAAAATTTTCCGTATCAATAATATAACCCAGCCCATGAGTGCTGAAGTTCCAAACACAAATACAAGAAAGAAATTAAAATCTTCAGGTTCAACATAATTTTCCTGGTTATATTTTGCAAGTGTATCAATTATTCCATTCCCGGTTAATATTAATAATGGAAATAAATAATATTGAAATGAAATGGGTGTGCCCCCAGGCTCATCTTTTTTATAAACAGTAAAAAAAATAGCGAGTACAGCAATGCAAATTCCAGCTATTTTCAAAAAATTAAAAATATCTCCGTATAAAAAATAAGCTGCAATGGTGGGTATAATTAAAGATAATTTTCCGGCAATAGATGTTACTGCAACTCCTGAGTACTTTACCGTCATTGCAGTTAAATAAAAAATTGTTATGAATAAAGATCCTAAAAGAATTGAAGGGAAAAACCATTGTGAATCTACTATTTCATTTGCCGCTTTTAATTTTCCCTCCGCAAGAAGACCAACTGTAATACAAACAGTGTAATTTATTACAATAGCCTGTATTGTTTTAACTCTATATCTTGCAAACAATTTAAAATTGATAATATTTAATGTTGAACATATTACACTTAGAATTAAATATATCATAAATTAAGTGCAGTTATCAAGCGGTTGTTAAATATTGTTTCTTCACAAACTACTTTACCTGGAATTGCAGATGCGGCTACACCGTTTTTTAATTGATGTCCGGAAATAAAAACTTTGGCCTCATCCCATACATTGCATTTTATAAAATCATTTAAAGAACCGGCCCCACCTTCTACAAGTAAGCTGTTTATTTCTTTTTTATATAAAAACTCCAATATCTGACTTATATAATTTTTTGAAGGGTCAATTTTTATATATTTTACATTTTCATGATCTTCATACTTTTCATAGTTAAAAAGATAAGTTTCAGCGTTCTCATTAAATATATTTAAATTCGTTTTGAAAGTATTCTTAGTGTCCAATGAAACCCTTATTGGGTTTTTACCTTTCCAGAACCGCACAGTTAATTTCGGATTGTCAGACAAAACTGTTCTTCCTCCAACATATATCGCCATATGTTCCGCCCGCATTTTATGAACAAGCTGGTCGCTGTAACTATTTGTTAAGTGAACTGGTAAATAATTTTTCTGCGCAATAAAACCATCATCACTCTGTGCCCATTTTAAGGTGATATAAGGTCTTTGCTTTTCATGAAACGAAATAAAATATTTATTTAACTCCCTGCATGCTGTTTCTAATATACCATCAGCTACCTCAATGCCTGCACTTATTAATTTCTGCTTTCCTTTTCCACATACTAACGGATTCGGATCCAAACAACCAATTATAACCCTTTTTATTTTCTTATCTATAATAAGATCAGTACAGGGAGGGGTTTTACCATGATGCGAACATGGTTCAAGATTTACGTATAAAATTGATTCTGAAATTAAATGTGGAAATGATTTTTCTGCACGGGTGATTGCATTTACCTCAGCATGTGCTTCACCAAATTTTTCATGAAATCCCTCCCCTATTACTTTTTCGTTATGTACAAGAACAGCCCCTACCAAAGGGTTTGGTGCAACTTTACCAGCTCCGCAAGAGGCAAGATCAAGACAACGCTGCATATATAATAGACCGGCATCCATCTCCGGCAAAACTAAACATTCTCTTTTTCAATTTATTTTTGAATCGAAATGCAAACTTCAGAAGCTATAAAAATTATTACCGCAAGTATTATAAATATATATGATGAGCGGGAAGCTGGAAATATTGCCAGGTACCTTATAGAAGAAAAATATGGGAAACAATATGTACGGGAGAATATTATATTAAATGATGAACAGGCAGATCAAATTAAATCCATTATAGAAAGATTACGAATACATGAACCAATTCAGTACATCATTGGCGAAGCATGGTTTTATGGATTAAAATATAAAGTAAATAATGATGTACTTATTCCAAGGCCTGAAACAGAAGAATTAGTAGAACTGATAATTAAGGAAAACAATTCCGGAGATAATAAAATATTAGACATAGGTTCCGGCAGCGGGTGCATTGCTATAACATTAAAAAAACACTTGCCTGCATCACAAATTATATCTATTGATATTTCTGAACAGGCTTTACAAATTGCAAAGCTGAATGCAACAATACACAATACTGAAATTCAATTCATAAAAGCTAATATATTAAATGCTAATGGTATGAATTTATCTGAGTTCACTTTAATTGTAAGTAATCCTCCGTATGTTGATCCTGCAGAAAAAAATACATTACAAAAAAATGTTTTGGATTTTGAACCTCATCTTGCATTATTTGGAAATGCAGGAGATCCTTTTATTTTCTACAAAAAAATATGCGCCTTTGCTAAAACCAAACTCATAAATAATGGAAAACTTTATTTTGAGATACCGGAGAACAGAGGCGCTGAAATAGCATCAATCCTGCAAAAAAACAATTTTATTGACATTAGCATAAAAAAAGATATGCAGCAAAAAGAACGTATAGTTTCAGGCGTCCACAAATAAAAAGTTCCTGCTTTTGCAGATATCGGGGCGAACGTTATATATTTGCATTCCATTTTAAAATGGAGCGGTAGTTCAGTTGGTTAGAATGCCTGCCTGTCACGCAGGAGGTCGCGGGTTCGAGTCCCGTCCGCTCCGCAAAATTGAAAAGTCCGTAATCATACGGACTTTTCAATTTTAAATCTTTCTTTTAATTTTTTATTTCCAGCTCGCATTTAAATTTTTCCGCTCAAAAACCATTTTCAAGTAATACCTTAATTTGAGTTTCTATTAATTCATTCTATCTTTATCCTGTTAACAATTTTTTTAATTATTAATTTTTAGTACTAAAATGGAAACAGGAAAAGTAAAATTTTACAATACCTCAAAAGGTTTTGGCTTTATTGTTAAAGACAGCACAAATGAAGAAATTTTTGTGCACCAAACAGGTTTAATAGATGATGTTAAACAAAATGATAACGTTATGTTTGAGGTTGTTGATGGTCGTAAGGGTAAAAATGCGGTGAATGTAAAAATATCTGAAGCTGCTTAATTTTGTAAAATTATCAACCGGAAAAA
>JACMJP010000187.1 GCA_014380545.1 Chitinophagales bacterium
CTGCTAAGAGTTGCAAGTTTGTATTTATCTTTTAATAAACGAATAATATATTCAGCATGTGGGGTCTTACCGGTTCCTCCTGTACTTAAATTTCCGATGCAAATAATTGGGAAATCAAATTCAAAACTGCGCAGCCATCCTTTGTTATATAAAAAATTACGTATAGAAATAATTATCCAAAATAAAATACTGAAAGGGAATAAAATTTTTCGCATGGGGCTAAGATAAGTCATTTAACAAAAAAGGCAATCTTAATAAGATTGCCTTTTTGAGTTCTATTTAATTCTTTCAATTATATAAGAGAAAGATCAACAATACCTTTTTGCTTACTGCGATCCCATGTTTTACTACTTACAATCTCATTGATAATATAATTTCCTTCTGCATGAGAACCAACGATATTTAAATTCATTGTAAACCCTGTTTTTGTTCCGGGTTTAAAATTAGACCCATCATGATTGCCAAAATGAATATCACCCTTGAACTGAATACTTAAATTACCGGAAACATCCTTTTGCGCTTCCCCAAATATTTCAAACCTTCCAAACAACTTATTTTCATCACATGTTCCAATACATTTATACTTATTGTTACCGAGATAGGAAATGATGCATTGAACATTTTCTTTTTTATCAACTGTTATGTTAGTAGCTGTACCTTCAAAATTCATGTCATTTTCCTTACTAGTCTGAATTAATTCCCTGGAATTATTTTCACTAATCTCTTTACCTGATAAACTTATCACTGCGGATAAAATTATTACAGCGATTGGAAGGATTAATACTTTTTTCATATTGAGTATTTTTAAGTGATTAAAATTCTAAATAAATATAGCGCAAATATAGTCACGAATAAAAATATATCCACCACTAAAGTACTTTATTACTTAATATATCGGGCTCCTCATAATTCACAATTTTAGTTTTAATTGTACTATTTTTTGGAATAAAGGATGCCCAAAAAACTATTTACCAATGCTATCAATGGTTTGTTAATACTGCAGACATTTACTTTTGGTGTTATTAGATACTGTTTTTTAGTCACTAAACACACATACCTGTAACTTCAGGGTATTTTTGTAAGTGATACCAGTTTGAACATCTGCAGCTTTTACCATCACAATGGCAATTGCTAATTTATACTGTCGGTTCAAATCCTGCCCAAGTTCCTTCCTGAATTTATCTTATTTTGAATACATCCTCACATTTCTTTGTATCCAGTATGCATTTAAATACAGTTAAGTTGGTCCTTTAGTTCATTTTTGAAAAACCTTCCCGTTTAAGGCATAATTATTTTTCCTTTATCGAAGTAATAAAAATCACTCCTTAAGGAAAATTCCCTTTATTTCAATTGCAAAAGCATTGTCAGGGTTATATTCCAACAGCCGGTTTAAAAGCGAGTTTGCAGTGCTTTTATCCTTTACAAATAAGCTGTAAAGTATGTAAGAATAGTATACTGCCGGGTCGTCTTTATTAAGTTTATATGCAGCATTAAAATATTGGTCGGCTTTTTTATAGTCATCTTCCAATAAATAAATATTTCCTATCTGTATCATCGCCTGATAACAGGCTGAGTCAACTTCAATTGCTTTATACATGAATTGCTTACCGCTTTCAAGATCATTTTTAACTGCCTTAAATATTCCTGCCATCACATAATCAGTTGCAACATTGTAAACAGCAGCTTTATCTTCAATTTTTTTATTTGCCCAAATTTCAGCATTTGTTGAGTCATTCATAAAAAGATAGCAGGCAATAATATTTGAGTAAGCATCTGCAACATTATCCTGCGCATCTCTATATTTTGCATCTTTATATTGTATTGATTTTTTAAAATCTCTGATTGATTCATCAAAATTGTTTTGCAGCATATTGATGGTTCCATGAGATAAATATACAGGATAATAATTCTTAAATTCTTTTGATTTGAGAAATACGGAAAACTCCTTTTCATACTTTTTTAATTGGCTTAAATCTTCATCAGAAAATTTAAATCTTATTTTATGCGGAGGTTGTGGTTCAGCATTTAAAAAATATGGAATCAGCAGTTTATAAAAAAATGTAAAGTATTTACAGCACAATACAGAAAACTGCACCTCTATATTCTCTTTGTAATTATTTGCAGCTTTATCTAAAAAAGAAAAATCAGATTTGAAATTTGCTGATTCTCCTATAGCTGCATTTAAATTTGCAGAGCTCTGTATCAGGAAAATTTCAGGAAAAACAAGAGCCATAACTTTATATAGATAGGAATCGGGTATCTCAGGATATAAACCTATCGCCTTATCTGCATGTATATTTGCCTGCGTATAATCTCCGGCAAAAAGAAACAGGGAACTCATAGCAATTGAAGCTAAAGTGTCATTTGGAGCAATTTCTAATTTTTTCTGATTATACAATATGGCTTTAAGCAAATCATTAGTTTCAAGGCTTAGCATCATAAGCGCATCAATTGCATTTGTATCGGCAGGGTTTTGTATTAGTTTTTCTTCGTATCCCTTTTTTGCTTCATTATAATATTGGATTGATAAAGTTTTTCTGTTTAGTTTTTCATATAAACCGGCAATTCTAAATACAATATTAAGATCATAATTATTTTTTAGTGAATCCAAAAGCTCCTCAACCTTTTCAAATGAAGGTTCCTCTTTCGTTGTTTTTTCAAATCTTTTAATGTAGAAATCGTTACTGTGATAACTCAGATTTATATCTGCAGTGAGTTCGAATTGTTCCCGTACATATTTTTTTAATAATGCTGTATCCTGCGCATTGCTTAATAATGGGCAGAAAAACAGAAATATTAATAATGCCGGTTTGAAAATATTCTTTTTCAATTTTGAATTAGTTTAAATCACAAAAAAATCCTATTTATTTTCAGCTGGAATTGGTGTATCATTCCCTCCATCAAGCAACATCTTCCATGAACCATCCTTCTGTTTTTTCCAGACTGTAGTATAATTACCATAATATACAGTATCCGGTGTTGTGAATTTCCAGTTACCCCAGGTGTAGCCAAGTTCTCCGGATTCGGCAACGCTGCCATCAACCGGGTACCACGATATAGATTTTGTTCCCGCATCATTGCCATATTTAGCTGCAATTGTTGCTTTGCCAACAGCAGGAAGTTGCCCGTTATTTAATTTCACAATATCATCAGCAGCATATTTTAAAAATGCTTTATTAAATCCATGTTCAAGTGCATAATTGCAAAATTCTTTTTCTGTATTAAATATTGCTAGCTTATTTTCTGCAACAGTATTTTGTGCATTACAATATATTGTTGCAAGGGTTAATAATACTATGATATAGTTTTTCATATAGATTAATTTTTTATTAGCTGAAATTATAATTTTATTATTCAACAATATTTAATTCTTTTATAATATTCTGTGCATTTGCATATTTATCAATAATAAATAATGTGTAGCGTACATCCAGTGAAATATTCCGGCAGCGATTATAATCATACATAATGTCGCTCATAGTTCCTTCCCAAACCCGGTCGAAGTTTGTGCCGATCAGTGCACCGTTTGCATTTAATACAGGGCTGCCTGAATTTCCTCCTGTTGTATGATTGGTTGCAATGAATGCAATGGGGAGATGCCCATTCTTATCTGCATATTTTCCGAAATTATCATCTTTAAATAATTGTAACAAATTGTCCGGCACATCAAATTCTTCGTCATCATTTATATATTTTCTCTCGATACCATCATCGGTGGTTGCAAAATAATAGTACACACCATCTCTGGGATAATATCCTTTCACATTTCCAAATGTTACCCGCAATGTTGAATTTGCATCCGGATAAAAATTCTTTTCGGGTTGCATTCTCATTTGCGCCTCCATGTATTGTTGCATCATACCGGAAATTTTTTCATTATAAGGTGCAATGGTGTTTTTTGATATTATTTCATACGGCGTATATAATTCATTATATAATTTATATGCCGGGTCATTAAGTAATTTTTTAATTTTCTTCTTATTAATATTTGTCAGCAATTTTTTAACATCATCATAATTTGATAAATACGATTTTTCAAATACCGCATCCGCCCACACATTAAAATCACCATTATATTTTATAACCTGTTGCCTGAAATATTCGGGTTGCAGATCTGCTGAAATACTATCCGCATATATCTTCAGCATAGTTGCAAACATTTTTTTATCCAGGGGGGTATAATAATTCTTAAACCAACCACCTGCATTTGCAAGCAAAACATCTGCATCACTCTGTAAGTCTGCATTATCAATTGTATCAGTCTTTGAAATATTTGCAATTTCGTGAAATTTAGAAGCATAGTTTAAAATCTCAACAGCAAAAACCGCTTCAGTAATATAATCCATCAATTCACTATAAGGTTTAAAATCAGCATACGTTTTTTCAAATTCAATAAGTAAATCAGCATCATTATTTGATATTGCACTCATGGCTGACCATGCCCGGAATTTATTTTCAAATTCTTTTTTCTTTGTTATTGCATCATTTGCTTTTAAACCGATAGTTTCACCTTTCCATTTTTTATATGCGTTTGCTAACCCTTTTGCCTTGCTTGCATACATCAGTGTTACTGTGTCATTGCCACTCATAAATTCATCCATCACATCCAATCTTGCGTCACGGCATGCAATGCGGTTTGGGTTTGTTGTATTAATAAGCAGATCAACTGCGTAGCTTGTTAAATATTCCTGTGTTTTGCCCGGGAATCCAAATACCATTGTAAAATCATTTTCCTCAACACCTTTTATTGAAATTGGAAAATAATATCTGGGTTTAAAAGGAATATTTTCTTCGCTATATGTTGCAGGTTTATTTTCTTTATTTGCATAAATGCGGAACAAAGAAAAATCTCCGGTATGCCGGGGCCAAACCCAGTTATCTGTTTCCCCTCCAAAACTCCCAACACTTGATGGAGGTGCACCAACAAGGCGAATATCGTTAAAAGTTTCAGTTACGAATAAATAAAATTGATTACCGTAATAAAATGATCTTGTGTAAGCGCCGTAATGCGTACCTGTTGTTGCCGTTTTTTCGAGCGCTGCTGCTAATTCATTTATTTTAGCGGAACGTTCCTGTGATGTCATTGCATCATTTAAAAAAGGGATTATTTTATCCGTAACATCTTCCATGCGAATAATAAAAGTTACGCTTAATCCCGGTGCCGGTATTTCATCTTTTTTATCATATGTCCAAAAACCATCTCTTAAATAATTTTTTTCGACGGAACTTGCAGCATTAATCGCAGAAAATCCACAATGATGATTTGTTAAAACCAAACCTTCATTTGAAATTACTTCACCTGTGCATCCGCCACCAAATAACACTACAGCATCTTTCATACTAGTATTGTTTATGTCATACACATCTTTTGCAGTGAGCTGAAAACCCTGCTTTTGCATTTGTGCTTCATTTTGTTCCAATAAGATAGGAAGCCACATGCCTTCCTGCGCAAAACCGCTTGTTGCGATGTAAAAACTGAAAACTAAAATTATTTTTCTCATATAATATGTTTTTTATTTCGGGTTTCTATTAGTTCCACAGATACTTTTTGTTCAGTTTTTTGAGTCATTTTTTCTATTGCGTATAAAATACATGCTAATGTAATGATACATATGCTGCTCATTACCCACCACAATGTAGCATAATTAAAATGTTCGATAAAGTAAGTTCCGATAAGCGGTGCAAAAATAAATGCTGAAGACCAGGTCATGCTATAAATACCAATGTATTTTCCCCTGTTCATCTCATTCGACCGCTTTATAATTAATGTCATCATAAAGGGCATTGCAAGAATTTCAGATATACTCATTAGAAACATGGAAACATATAAAATGAACGGATGATTAGTTGAGTTTAACAGCATCATAGCAACTGACAATAATAAAATACCAACAGCTATAATGTGTTTTATAGCATATTTTTTCTCGAAGGAATATACTACAGGCATTTCAAAAACAAATACAATAAATCCGTTTAATGCCAGCAATATTCCAATGGCTGGTTCAGATAAAAAGTGAACGTTCCTATAAAATAGCGGCAGCGAATTCCACATCTGAAAAAAAACAATCGCATAACCGATAGTACAAAAACAAAATATAATAAAAATCCTATCATAAAATGGATTTATAAACCCCGGTTTCTTTTCATGCTGATTTTCTATTTCAGACACATGTGAATCTTCATTCTTTTCTTTGTGTGTTGCATATTGTTTCTTGAAATAAATATAATAGGCAATTCCTGCAGCAATGCATGTTAATCCGTCGCCAATAAATATCCATACATATCCAACCACAGCCAATACTCCTGCCAGAGCAGGTCCTATGCTTGCACCGAGATTAATGGCCATTCGAATTAATGAAAAAGACCTTGTAGTGTTTTCTTTGGTTGAATAGTTTGCAATGGAAGCCGTCATTGCGGGGCGCAGCGATTCAGTAATAATACTTGCAAATAAAATTGATACGCACAACAAATAAAATGACTGGACAAATGTGAGAAGCACGAAACAAATTCCGCCGCCAATTAAACTGAACAATACAACTTTAAAATAACCGATTCGATCAGCTAAGTATCCGCCGAAATAAGAACCTATCATCGAGCCGGCACCGAAAATACTTAATACAACTCCCGCCTGCTGCACAGTAAATTTTAAATCTTCTGTAAGATATAACCCGAGAAATGGCAATACCATCATGCCGCTTCTGTTAATTAAAGTAATAAATGCAAGCAACCATGAAGAACGGGATAAACCGCTGTAAGAATCCTTATATAATCTGATGATTTGCCGCATGAATGGTGCTGCAAAAATAAAATTTGCACAGAGAAGAATCGCTTAAATCCTATTTTTTAGTTTTATTTAACTTTCACTCATACTTACAATAAGCTGCCTGCAAATTTATTATTGGTGAGTAAATGAGATAGTTTTTTTACATTCTTTCCGGGCATTCAATTCCCAACAAGCCTAATCCATGCCTGAATACATTTGCAACTCTGTAAGCAATTGCAACCCGCAAATGTAACTTCTCTTCACTTTCAGCTTTCGTTATGGAATGTCCTGCATAAAACTTATTAAATGTTTTTGCAAGATGATAAATATAATTTGCAACCTCCGCCGGAGAATAATTTTCAGCGGCAAATTTTATAATATCCGGATAGTGATCTAATAAAACTATTAATTCTTTTTCATCAGACAGTAAAGTGTTAAATGTAGTATCCTTTGGCTGAAATCCTGTTTCATCTAATTTCCGGAATATAGATTGAATTCTTGCATAAGTATATTGAATAAATGGTCCTGTATTACCATGCAGATCTATTGATTCCTTAGGGTTAAATAGAATTCTTTTTTTAGGGTCAACTTTTAGGATAAAATATTTTAATGCAGATAAACCTATCTGTCTGTATAAATTATCTTTTTCATTTTCGGGTATGTCAATTTTCTTTTCTGAGGCTTCCAAAAATTCTTTCGCATCCGTTATCATAACATCAATCAGGTCATCTGCATCCACCACTGTTCCTTCCCTGCTTTTCATTTTCCCTTCAGGAAGATCAACCATGCCGTAGCTTAAATGAAAAATTCCATCAGCATACGGTTCACCTAATTTCTGCATTACTAATTTCAAAACTTTAAAATGATAATCCTGTTCGTTTGCAACAACATAAATTGATTTATCCATCGCAAAATCTTTATACCGTTCTTCTGCAACACCCATGTCCTGGGTAATATAAACAGATGTTCCATCTGCCCGCAATAAAACTTTTTGGTCCAAACCATCGCTTGTAAGATCAACCCAAACACTGCCGTCCTCTTTTTTGAAAAACACATTCTTATTTAATCCGTCAATCACTGATTCTTTTCCCTTTAAATAATAATCGCTCTCTTTATATTCTTTTTCAAAATCAACACCGAGTTTTTTATATGTTTCATTAAATCCTTCGTAAACCCAATTATTCATTTTTTCCCACAATGCTAAAACTTCAGGGTCATGTGCTTCCCACTTTTGAAGCATCTCTACTGTTTCAATATAAATTGGTGCTTTTTTTTCTGCTTCTTCAGTAGCTATTCCTTCCATCGCAAGCACACCTACTTCCTGTTCAAATATTTTTTGATACTCTACATAATAATTACCAACAAAATGATCTCCTTTAATATTTTCTAATTGCGGGGTTTTATCATTGCCCGTTCTTAAATAAGCAACCATGCTTTTGCAAATTGCAATTCCCCTGTCGTTCAGGATATTTACTTTATGCACCTCATTTCCTGCTGCTTCAAGAATATTTGCTGTTGCATAACCAATCAGCATAGTTCTTACATGACCGAGATGCAATGGCTTATTTGTGTTCGGCCCGCCATACTCAATCACTATTTTTTTTCCGGTAGCATTTAGGTTAGCATAATTCTTTACGGGAATATTTATTAATACATCTATCCAATATGCATCTTTAAAAGAGATATTTAAAAAGCCTTTTACAACATTAAACTTTAAAATGATATTTGATGATTGTAATAATGCATTACCTAATTCAATTGCAGTAGCATCAGGACTTTTTTTACTCACTTTTGCAAAAGGGAATGTTACAACTGTAAATTCACCTTCAAATTCAGGCGGTGTTTTATCAATTTTAATTATTGAAGCATCAATGTTTGCAGAATAGAGTTTATTAATTGCAGCAATAACTTCACTTTTCAACAGCTCCTCAAGTTTCATAATCTTTTCTCAATTTCAATTGTAGTTTGTTCTAATATTTCCAAAGCAATTTCGGCCATTAAATTCTTTTTGTTATCCAATGTCGGGTTTATTTCCGTTAATTCAACACAACATACCTTTTCACTTTTTCCCAATGCGCTCATTAAAGAAAAAGCTTCGCTTTCGTATAATCCACTTTTAACAGGCGTACCTGTTCCTCTTGAAACATTTGCATCCATGCTATCCACATCAAATGAAACATAAATCCTTTCGCAATGATCTAACCTGCGCAATGCATCTTCCACAACAAACTGAATTCCTGTTTCCCGCATTTTTTGTACTGAATAAATCTTTACGTTATTTTTCTTTACAATATATTTTTCAGGTTTTTCCATGTCTCTTGCTGCAATATAAATAAGATCTTTAAAAGATATTTTAGGTGAAATGCCACCTATTTTTTTCAGCCGCTCCCATGCATCAATCGTTTTTTTCTCGGGATTATTTATCTGCGAAACTTTATTATCAACCGCCAGTGCAGTTGCAAGCGGCATTCCATGCAAATTTCCTGATGGTGTTGTGTAAGGTGTATGCACATCTGAATGTGCATCAATCCAAATTACACCGAGTTTTTCTTTCGGGAAAGCCATGCGCAACCCGGCAATTGTTCCGCCTGCATTACTATGATCTCCTGAAATAATGATCGGAAATTCTTTTTTCTTCATACACTCAACCACAACATCAGCAATGCGTTTATACATTTCAACGATGTATTCAATTTTTACTGCATAGGCAGTTTCAATATCATCAAGCACTTCATCATTATTACTTGGTAAAATTGTGGGCGGATGCTCTTTAAAATATTTACTTCCTTTTGTCCATGCCGCAACCCGGATCGCATCGAATCCCATTCCCGCACCTCTTGTTCCGGCACCCAACTCTGAATTTACCGAAATAATTTTTATACGTTTCATAAACACAAAGTTATTATTTTTGCCCCGCTAAAAAAATTTGCTGTCATTCATTTAAAATGAACATTAAAATTGAAGAACACTTATCTTGACCTGATACAACAGACATTCTATTTTCCGCAGGATGGATTTGAAGTAAAAAATAATTACCTGCACTTTAATGGCATTGACCTGAAGGCGCTAATTGAAGAATACGGAACACCCATGCGCTTAACGTATTTACCGAAAATTTCAGAGAACATACAGAAAGCAAAAAAATGGTTTGCGGATGCTATTGAAAAAAATAATTATCCTGGCGAATATTTTTATTGTTATTGCACAAAAAGTTCTCATTTTGCGCATGTACTTAAAGAAGCACTGAGCAATGATATTCATCTTGAAACTTCTTCTGCTTTTGATATTGATATTATTGAAAAATGTTATTTACATAAATTAATTACAAAAGATACATTAATTGTTTGTAATGGGTTTAAATCAAAACCATATACACAGCGCATTAGTAAATTAGCTAATCTTGATTTTAATATTATTCCTGTTCTGGATAATAAAGAAGAACTGGAAGAATATGAGCGTACAATTATTTATGAGTGCGACCTGGGAATAAGAATAGCGGCTGAAGAACAACCCACTTTTCATTTATATACTTCAAGACTTGGAATACGCTACTCGGAAATAAAACAATTTTATATTGATAAGATACAATCCAATCCGAAATTCAAATTGAAGATGCTGCACTTTTTTATTAACAGCGGCATACGGGATACTATTTATTACTGGAATGAATTAACAAAATCATTAAAGGTATATTGTGAATTAAAAAAAATATGCCCTGCGTTAGATTCATTTAATATTGGTGGCGGATGGCCGCATAAAAATTCTCTTGGATTTGAATATGACTATGCCTATATGGCAAGTGAAATTTTAAATAAAGTAAAGAGCACATGTGAAGAAGAAGGTGTTGAGTGCCCTAATATATTTACGGAGTTTGGAAGTTTTACTGTGGCTGAAAGCGGAGCATTTATATTCCAGGTGCTTGCGGAAAAATTGCAGAACGACAGCGAGCGATGGTATATGATTGATAATTCACTCATGACAACCATGCCTGACTCATGGGGAATTAATTCGAGATTTATTTTATTGCCCGTAAATAAATGGGGCAATGGTGTGCACCGGGCAAATGTTGGCGGATTAAGCTGCGACCAGATGGATTATTACAACAGCGAAGCAAATACAAATGAAGTTTATCTTCCCGTAATTAATAATGCAGAACCATTGTATATCGGTTTTTTTCATACCGGTGCTTACCAGGAAAGTATTTCCGGCTATGGCGGAACAAAACATTGCCTTATTCCTTCGCCTCAACATATTTTGGTTGATAAGGATGAAAATGGAAATATTATTACTGAAGTTTTTGCAGAGCAACAAAAAGTTCAAAGCATGCTGCATATTTTAGGATACGACAAGATGAGAGATAATGGTGAGTAATAAGTAACGGGTGTTATTTATCAAATGACACAATAAAAGAAATATTTTTTTAATTGTTTATTTCGAAATTAGTTTACTAATATTTAATTTATGGAAATCTACATGCAAATTATATGGCTTTTCTTACTTGCAATGCCCATTGCCTGCATTGCATGGACAGTTACTCATGAGGAAATATTCAGGGAGCCCCATGAATATTGTGTTAAACAAAGCCAGCAGGGTAACTTATTCAAAAGAAAATTTTTTTATCTTTTTACCTGTGAGTATTGTTTTAGCCATTACGTAACAATTCTATTTCTTTTTTTAACTGATTATAAGCTGTTACTGGATGACTGGAGAGGTTATATACTGTCGGGATTTTCATTGGTTTGGGTTGCCAATATCTACATGAATTTATTCGGATTAATTCGCCAGGATATTAAAAAAGAAAAAACCCAGATCAAAGTATTGGAGAAAGAGATCTCATAATTCGCTTATAAAATCAAACACAATATTTTTTGGCTATTGCCTTGCCTATGAATAATTGCTAAACTATTTGGGTGAATGTTTTTTTCAGGATTTCTTTAATAGTATTGTAAAGCAGTATGATAATATTTTTTTATATTTGGTCAGGATAAAAAATGTTACCTGCTTATATACAGCTTGTAGCTAAACAAACTATGAAATATTACACTATACAACCACCTAAAAATCTTACAGACTATGTGAGGTTTTTTTGGGTGCTTGAGTGTGAAGCTTCAGAGGATAAGCCATACATTCATCGTTCAATGGCTGACGGTTGTGCAGAACTCATCTTTCATTACAAAGGACAATTTAAAGAATTGATTTCAGCAAATAAAGTTGAAACATCTTTTACATCTGGTGTTCATGGGCAATCACATAAATTCAGACGCTTTTCCATCAATCAGGATTTCGGAATTCTGGGCGTTTATCTTTATCCTTACGCTATTCCACAATTATTTTCCATCGCTTCATCAGAACTTACTAATCAAATGCCCGACCTGACATCTCTTTTAGGGAACAGGGCAAATGAGCTGGAAGAAAAAATAATGCTTGCTGCTGATAATTTACAAAGAGTTAAAATAATTTCAGAATTTCTTGAAAACAAATTACCACAAACTAAAAAAAGCCCACCCGGAATATTCGCAACAATTAATCATATTATTCAAACCAAAGGGATAAATAATGTAGAGCAACTTGCGAGACAAAATTTTTTATCAATCCGGCAATTTGAACGCAACTTCAAAGAGTTTTCCGGTTTCCGTCCTAAACTTTTTTCAAGAATTATTCGCTTTCAATCTGCCTTGAGCGAATATGATAACAAAGGCAAACCTTTAACAGAAATAGCTTATGCATGTGGCTACTATGACCAATCACATTTCATTCACGATTTTAAAGAGTTTTCCGGCCATTATCCAAAACATTATTTTTCAGGAAAAGCAGAAGGTGCAGAATACAGAGATAATTAAAGAATGTCGTTTTTTTACAATTTTTACCGGGTTGCAAATCGCATCTTTGTATAAAATATAAAAATAAATAAAATGAATAA
>JACMJP010000188.1 GCA_014380545.1 Chitinophagales bacterium
AGAAATTGTTCTTGCCAACACAGATATTGCAGACATTCTGAAAGAAATCTTTTTGTGCAATACAATGAATGTTCAATCAGAAATTATAACACAGATATATTCTTTTTTTGAAACCAGTGAAATTGAAAGTGCCGCTAAACTATTTTTTAATTTCCAGCATGATATTACAGATAAAAAAATACTTGCCACCTTAAAAGAAGAATTCACACTCCGCACAAAACAACTGTATGCAACAGATTCCAATTATTTGGAATGCCGCAACATATCAATACTCATTCAGGATAAAAAATTATATACCTTGCTTGCAACAGAAACAATGCAGTTTGTAGAAAAACTTATTGCAGAAAAGAAGTTTATAGAATCAGGAAAAATAATTAATGAGTATATTCAAAAATATCCTGATAGTGACCAATGGAAATATGTCTTGCGCAAATGGGTAATTGCAGACTACAATGAAAATTATATTGCTTCAGAAATAGGATATAATGAATTTACAATAAACAGCAATACAGAAATATGTTTTGCAGGAAAATTACCCGATGCAATGCAGCAAAAATTTTTACAGCGATTAAATTATGTACGCCGCATTGCTGGTATTTATGAGCCATGTAAATTGGATGAAAAATATAATGCACCTGCGCAAAAAGCTGCATTCATGATGTCAGCAAATAGCATGTTAAGTCACGGACCGCCTGATACCTGGAAATGTTATTCAAAAGAAGGCGCTTTAGGAGCAAGTCATTCAAATTTATCATTAGGCTATAATGCAGTGGATGCACTCATGGGGCAAGTTGATGATGACGGTAGTGGCAATGAATCCGTAGGGCACAGGAGATGGATATTAAATCCAAATAATTTTATTTTTGGGCATGGCAGCACTTATGATGCGATGGCATTATATGTTTTCGGCACGGATGGGGATAATGAAAAAATATTTGATCAGTACAAACAAAAATTTATTACCTGGCCTCCTGCAGGTTATTGCCCCGAAAATTTTATTACAGGACGATGGAGTTTTTCTTTATACAATGCAGATTTTTCAAAAGCAACAGTTGAACTAATTTGCAATGGTGAAAAAATCCCGCTTACAATTCTGGAATCGCAATACGGTTACGGGCAAACTACGCTTGTTTGGGAAATTAGCAATATACCCTGGAGATTTGAAGAAGAAACCACCTATACAGTTATAATTAAAAATGTACCTGTCGGTTATGATGACACTCCGGCAAAAACATTTAAATACACTGTTACCTTCCTCCCCATGCGGGAGTTTATTAATTAAGCCCCAAAACAGCTACATTTGCGCTGCTTATGGATCTCATTTTTGTAATAGCTATTATTCTTGTCGGGCTGATTTTTATGTTCATAGAAATTTTTCTTATACCCGGCACATCCATTCTTACGCTGCTCGGTTTTTTTATTATTGGTGTCGGGGTTTATCTTGGTTTTAAAGAATATGGCAACACAACAGGTTCATGGTTATTAAGCGGAAGTATAATAGGAATGGGAATTACATTGTATATCGGCTACAAAAGAATTCAATCAAAAAAATGGGCATTACATTCTAATAGCGACAGTAAAGTAAATGTGGAAGATTTCTCCAGGTTTAAAATTGGCGATACAGGAAAAACATTTTCTGCGTTGCGGCCGGAAGGAAAAGCAGTTTTTACGAATGATGAACGCATAACAGTTTATTCAATCGGAAATTTTATTGATAAAGATGCTATCATTCAAATTGTAAAAATTGAAAACAGCAGAATATATGTAAAACCCGCCTGATATTTATTCCCGGCAGGGTTCGCATAGCATTAAAAAAAATAATTCAACCCTCTGTTTAAATAATTATTGATCAACCTAAAATAAAAAAACAAAAGTAAATATGGAAAATAGTCAAATTATTATGATCGTTCTCATTATCGTGGGCATTGTTACGCTCATATTCTTCTTTGCTGTATTGAGAATTTTTCGCTTGTGGTTAAGTGCACAATTATCCGGGGTAAAAATTAGTTTACTGCAACTTATTATTATGCCGTGGCGAAAAGTTAATTCATCTGTTATCGTAGAAAATATGGTAACAGCACAAAAAGCAGGCATTCCTTTAACAAGAGATCAGCTTGAAGCACATTATTTAGCAGGCGGAAATGTGAAGCGGGTTGTTAATGCATTAATTAGTGCAGAAAAAGCAAACATCCCTTTAGACTTTAAAGCGGCAACTGCAATTGATCTTGCCGGAAGAGATGTTTTTGAAGCTGTGCAAATGAGTGTTAATCCAAAAGTAATTGAATCACCACCTGTAACTGCTGTTGCAAAAGATGGTATACAGTTAATTGCAAAAGCAAGGGTTACCGTGCGGGCAAATATTCAAAAATTAGTTGGAGGTGCCGGTGAAGCAACTATTCTCGCAAGGGTTGGTGAAGGTATTGTTACCACTATTGGCTCTGCAGCAAATCATAAAGCAGTTATGGAAAATCCAGATACAATTTCTAAAACAGTTTTAGGAAAAGGGTTAGACAGCGGAACAGCCTTCGAAATTCTTTCCATTGATATTGCAGATATTGATATCGGAAAAAATATTGGTGCAGAATTACAAATGGACCAGGCAAATGCCGATAAAAATATTGCGCAGGCAAAAGCCGAAGAAAGAAGAGCGATGGCTGTTGCAATAGAACATGAAATGATAGCAAAAGCACAGGAAGCAAGGGCGAAAGTAATTGAAGCAGAAGCACAAATTCCACTTGCAATTGCTGAAGCATTCAGATCAGGCAATCTTGGCATAATGGATTATTATAAAATGAAAAACATACAGGCAGACACTGACATGCGGGATAGCCTTGGCAAAGGGCAGGTAAAAAAAGATGACAAGAATAAAAATCTTTGATCTGTAGTTAAAATTATTAAACCGGGGTTTTGCTTTATGCAGAACCCCGGTTTTTTTAATATAATATTGTTACCTCAAAACCAGCTAAGAAAGTCATTGCGTCCCGATAGCTAT
>JACMJP010000189.1 GCA_014380545.1 Chitinophagales bacterium
AAAAAAATGAAAATAAATATTACATCTCTTGTTTCATTAATTTTCGCAATGCTCATGTTTTCAGGCTGTGAGGCAATCGGTACTATTTTTAGTGCCGGTGTATGGATTGGGGTCATTATAGTAGTAATAATTATAGTTATTATAATAATGATTGCAGGAAGATCAAAAAAATAACAGCATAAATACTTTCTTTTTCTTCAACGGTACCATCTAAGTTTGAGTGGGGTTTACAATACTTAAAAAAATAAAATTAAACAATTGTTCTACTGAAAAAAGCAGCCTCACAGTGGGAGTTTTTTTTCTCGTTTTCCTGAAATGATTTCCTATATTTTTTTTATGATTTTTACTTCATTAATACTTATTTTCTTTGATTAATATATATTTCAATGATTTATCAGTGAAAGTATTACCTTTTTTTAATTTTATTTTTCAAGGAAAAAATTCGGGAACAATATTTATTTAATTAAACGGGAATAACATTTTAATTAAATATAATAATTTTTCTAACTTAAAAAATTAAGACTATGTTCTATCATGTTCAATCTTTAATAAATCCTATAGTAGCCGATGAACCAGATCCTTCCGCAGCAAATGCTTTACAGGAAGGTTTAGGTGGCCAATTTGGTGAAATGCGCACCATGATGCAATATCTTTTTCAAAGCTTTAATTTCAGGGGTGATGGCATACCATACCTTGATTTAATTCAGGGTATTGGGATAGAAGAAATCAGCCATGTTGAGCTTATTTCCAAAACCATTTCAAAATTACTGGATGGCGCACCCGAATATCACGGAAAAAAATTTGATGTTCCGGGTAAAGGCGGTATTCCTACAATGGATATGGCGAAAGAACAAAAAAACCCGCATCATTTTATAGTTGGAGCACAGGGGGCTATGCCTGTTGATGCTACTGGAAATCCATGGAGCGGAAGTTATGTGCATTGTAATGGCAATTTAGTACTTGACCTTTTAGATAACCTGGTACTTGAATCCACAGGAAGATTACAGAAATGCCGCATCTATCAAATGTCAGATAATAAAACTCTCCGTGCTACAGTTGCTTTTTTAATTGCCCGTGATGAAGCGCATGAAATGGCTTTTGCAAAAGCGCTTGAAACATTAGGTGTGGAATGGAATAAAGTATTGCCAATTCCAAAATTCGATTCTTCAAAGTATCCTGAGGTAAAAAAATTAATTGATGCGGGAATAAACCGTGAGCAATATCATTTCAGATTAGACGGCTCACAGATGGCAAAAATATTTAACGGTGCTGCCCCAGCTAATGACGGAACACAATTAATAACACTGGCTGAACCCAAAGAAAAATTTGCTTATAAAGGGGCGCCTGAGCGTCCGGAAGAATTTGCACCGGGGCTTGATCCCGAATTGCAGGAACTGGCAGATGCACTTGCTGATGTAAAGGAAAAAATTAAGAAAGATATGAGCCGGTCAAATGGTACTGGTAAAAAATCGGCCGGAAAGAAAACAAATTAAGAGTAGTTCTTTATTTATCCTCCGTAATATCTACAAGTATTGCGGAGGCTTTTATGAACTGATTTTTATTGCGGAAGTAGTATTAAAACCATAAACATTTTATGTCAGAATTATCTAATTATTTAATACAGGATTTAAAATGCACTCATAACATTAGTGATGTAGATCTTGAAAATGCAGTGAATGTTTATGAAAATGACGGTAGGGTTTTATGGAGCTATAATGAAAAAGTATTTTTTAATCCTGATCATCCTGAACATGTTTTGATAACGATTGCTGAACTTAAGAAATATTTTGAATAAATTTATTTTATTAAATTAAATGTCTTACCTCGATCAAATAATTTTGCCAGTTACAGACAATAAGGGTAAACCATTTCCAAAAAAGGATTTTATTGAAGTGCGTAAAACATTGCTCAATAAATTTAACGGGTTAACAGTTTTTTTGCACAAATCCATTAAAACATGTAAACCTTTTTAATGAGAATGATATTGTTTTGTTTGTCTGTTATATACAACAAATAAATACCTTCAGGCATACCAGTGCATGTCCATCTATTATTTCCATCTTTTATTGTTGTTTTATTTACAGGCATCAGTGTTGTAGTGTATAATACAGCATTTAATTCTGTTGCTGTATAATTATTAATATAAATTATTTTATCAGAAGTAAAAGCCGTAACTCTTTGCTGTAAATAATTATCAATTACTACTACAGGTGAATAGATAAAAGAATTATCATTATCTTCTGCCTTTACCCTGTAATAATTATTTCCCGGAAATACATCTATGTCCTTAAAAGAATATTGTTGTGGCTCAGGAGTAATATCCGGTGCAGGAAATTCACTGATCGAATAAAAGTTTTTACCGTCAGTACTTTTTTCCAGAAAGAAACAGCAATTGTTTAATGGAGATGCAAATGTCCATGAAAGGGAAATAGAAGGAAACAGTTCTCCTTCATTTAAATAACCCGAAAATTGTATAAATGTTAATGGTAAAACAGTTGATTCCATAACAAAGACATCATCAACATATAAATAGACACAATCATTAGCACTTCCTGATATCTCTTCATAATCCGTTGCTGCGGTGCCGTAAAAGTTTCCTATTGTTACCCATTCTTCAGCTCCGGTTGCTTCAAAATATCCGGCAACCAGATACCATAAAGATGTATCTGTGAGCAGCAGGCCTTCTGTGTTTTTTATTTGCGGTGTTACAGCAAGATGAGTGGATGCGTCCAGGTCTGTAAGGCGGGTTTCTGAAATATACATTGCTATATCATCTGTAGTACCACCACACCCCCAAAAGCCATCAACAACTGCAGCATTTACATAAAAACCTGCATAATATGTTTGCCCGGCAACAAGTGGTGAAGTAAGTTTTGCCTGAATATACTCACGGTAATCATATGTAGAATATGCTGTATACATCCCTGCAAAAGCATCGCCGCTATTTGGATATTGAAAGCCCGGAGCTGCAGCGGGGGTTTCTACTTCACATCCCGCAGAAGCGCAGGCATTATAATAATCAGAAGTGCCTTCAGTAGGTTTTATCCAATCCGTAACGGAAGGAAAAATATATTCATCATCATCTATAAGGCTATATGTGTAGGGGCAATCAGTATAATCTTCAAAAGAAGGATTAGGCACAAGATTAACCTGTGCATGAACTGCGGGGAAATAAAATAAAAAGAAATAACCGAGTAAAGCTTTATACATATACAGAATATTTAACCCGCAATATTTATGCTTTAAGCTAATTACTTCATAAAATAATTTATAAAACCGGATTTATATAAATTTTCATTTCCTCTACCCCGTTTGCAATTTCCACTCCGTCTTCCGCAAAAATTGTTTGTGAATGAAATTGATCTCTTTCTTTCTTAATAAAATTTTCCATATCCCATTCTGATTTAAAGGGTATCAATTCCATGAATTCAACATCATCATGATATGAATCTGATTGTTCAGGAACTGTATTATCTGATAAATATATCAGTACGCCACAAGTATAACCCCGCTCAATAAGTTTTCTAAGTATGACAGTATTATATTCTTTATACATATAGTTTTATTTCACCCGCAATTTATAACTATCACTGAAGGATTCAAAAAAACCATCCGAACTTAAACCTGAAAAATTAATTACGAGTATTATTTTTGTTTCAGTAATAGAGACAATTATGGAAAATAAACATAACAATAAAAAAAGTGGATCAGGGTATTCTAAATTCTTTACTCTGCTTAAAAAAACATATAAGGAATGGAAAGAGGATGACCCTTTCAGGCAAAGCGCAGTTATAGCCTATTATTCAATTTTTTCAATGCCTGCCCTGCTTGTTATTATAATAGCTCTTGCTGGATTCTTTTTTGGCAACGAAGCGGTAACGGGTCAGCTGAGTAGCCAGATAAGCGGAATGATGGGAAAGAAAACTGCGGAACAGGTTGAAGACATGATAGCAAATGCATCTATTGGTAATAAATCCATTTGGGCTACCATTATTGCGGTGATAACACTTATTTTAGGCGCAACAGGAGTTTTTATTCAACTCCAGAAATCACTCAATATGATTTGGGAGGTGGAAGTAGAATTGCCACAAAAAAGATCTTTTGGAAATAAAATAGTATTGTATTTAAGAAAAAGATTACTCTCATTCGGAATTGTTTTATCTATAGGATTTTTATTGCTTGTATCTCTGGTAATTACCTCTATGTTATCATTATTTAGTAACTGGCTGGAAGCGAGGTTTCCCGATATTGCCATTGTGCTTTTGTATGTGGTTAATTTTATAATTTCCCTCGGGCTTATTACG
>JACMJP010000190.1 GCA_014380545.1 Chitinophagales bacterium
AAAGTATGCTCAAAGGGGTTGGGGTAAATTATATTTTTATTTGTCGTTGGTATATCATTAATTGGAAGCGGTAAACTATCGCTGCTTTGTAGTTTAGCGATCCATGTTGCATTTTCCCTGTAAACAAAAGGCCCTGATTCTCTTGTTTTACCATAATTTCCATTTACCCAAACCACACCTGTTTCATTATATTTTCTTTGAGAACCTGTGTAATCACCCCAGCGCTCATAGGTTCCGGTTAAAACATTTACATACGTATCGCCGGTATAAATATTTACTCTTTCAGAATAGGTATCATAATTAAAAAAATAACAACTCATTCCTGCATTCACATCCGGTGCAGTATGATCGCAGATAATAATGCTTTGTATATCATCACTGTAATTTCCTGTATATGATAAATCAGGATAGCCAAGATCTAAAGTATTATCTCCGATTATTTGCGCAGTAATATTTTTATCACCGTAAATATCTGTTATCATGCCGTGATATACCCCGCAAAACCCTGTTGAAGGGTCTAATGTATTTGCCACAAATTGAATATGATCATTTTCAAAAAATGCTTCCAGTATTCGACCGTCATTTGTGTCAAACTCATGCGTATTGTATTGCCTTGCAAAAGGGGGAACACCATAATTTAAATCGCTTAATGAAACTGATACTTCTGCAATTGTGGAAATATCATCAGATAAACCGGTAATATGAATAATAAAAATTGAATCATTGCTTTCAGAAAAATTTCTGTTGCTCAAAAAAAACATATCAGGCCCGTAAGAAGTTGAACCGCCTTTTACAGGACACAAATTGCGCACAGGGTTTCCTGCATAATAAATACTGTCCCAAAAAATTGCCTGAATATTATTGCCTGCATAACCACTATCTAATTTCATTTGCCATATAAGTGTTTCACTAAACCCGATTTGCCATGGAGTATCCGGTATAATTAAATTACCTGTAATAAATACTTCTGATTCTGTAAGTGCTATCATAGGATAATCCGTCCACAAATTATTGCCCTTCGGGTTGCCAGGTAACGCATAAAAATTCCATTCACCAAGAGGGTCATTTGTTTCAGAAAATGCAACAATAATATAACTTGTTGCAGGAGTGTAACCATTTAGGAAAAGCAAAACAAATTTATCATGCATGGGATCATATACAACTCTCGGATCATAATCACTTGCCAGTAAACCAAGGGTATCAGAAAATGCAGTTAAAGAAATTGATTTTAATAATGTGTCACCATCTTCTGTATCAAAAATATAAATGCTTGAATTAATTACAGAAATAAGTTTCCCGTCATTTGAAATTGCCATGTCGTTATCATTCGGTACGCCATTACCCATTGGGTTGCCATTAAACCCATGTGCAACTGTGGGTACAGGAACATCGCTGCTTGTTTTTTGTTGTCGTGTTCCTGAATATTTTTTACCTGCGTATAATTTTTCTTTCAGATCAATTAAATAACGCCGGTAACTATTTGAACCGGGAGCAGGCATTTCTAAAGGAAATAATAAAGGGGCATAGTCATTTTTTATTTCACTCATTGTAACAGATGCTGATTTAGGGATTATTTTAACTGCAGATTTATGCGCATGTGTTTGCGCAATAGAAATAACAGATGAAAAAATTATGAGAAGGAAATAATAAATACGCATGAATGAAATTTTTTACTAAACTACGAAATGTATTGTAATTTAAACAGATGGTTTGGTGATGAGCAAAGCATGTGTTACTGCAAGTTCTTCTTTTGAAAAGTGCTTAAATCTTTTAGATATAGTAATTGAATCAATGCGGTCTGCCTGTGCTGAAGTTAGTTCTTCTTCCACAATAAGCCATTTTGTTTCCTGTAATAATTTTCTGTATTCCGGAATGCGTAGGCGGTTTTGCGGCTGAATGGTGTTATCAATTAATTTCCATTGTGTCTCAGAAAATTTTAAAAAATTATAATTTGAGATAGAAGTATCAGAATGAGAAAAATGATCACTCAGATCTATAAAATGCGACATGACTCCATCAGCATGAATTATTTTTCTGAAATACTCAAGGATAGTTTTTAGAATTACGGGCGGAATATGCTCAAAAGTATTATTTGAATTTATAAGATGGATACTTGTCTGCTGCAAATCAGATTTTGTTATATCTCCCACAATTGTTTTTATATGCAGCCTGCTAAACATTTGTTCTTCGTTTAATTTTGAATTATAAATTTCTTTTAGTGTAATAATTCTTTCAGCATATTGCCCGGGTATGTATTGCTGTAATTTATTTTCATTATCATAATCTAAAATTTTTTTAATCGTAAGCTGAATTTTTTTTGCAGTAATAGTCGATTTTATATCCGCAGAATAAATAGTTTCAGCACCAGCTAAATATAACCCAATAGGCACAATCGGATACCAGCCTGTACCTAATTCAAGCGCAGTAAAATCTTTTGTATAAACAGTATATTTTTGTAGTGCAACAATGTGTTGCCGGCAATGATTTAATTTAGATTCAAATAAATTATCAGTAAGCGATAGGCCTTTTGTAATATTTTTTTGAAAAAAATAATTAAGCAGGTGCTTCCACGGCAGCAATGAAATGCATTTTTGAATAAAAGCTTTTGCGATCCAGGCTGCCATCTCTTTAATTAATGGAGGCTGTGCGATTTAGCATGTTTTGTTTCTTTTGCAACACTGAGTACTGACTTAAATAATTTTTCAGCAGTTATATCCCAGTTAAATTTTTCTTTTATATCCCTGTTTGTCTCAGAAAGCTTCATTTTTTCTTTTCTTTCCAAAAACCGCATCAATCCTAATTTAATATCCTCAGTATAATCGGGATCAAAATAGATAGCATCTTCACCTGCAACCTCAGGGATACTTGTTTTATTTGAACAGATAACCGGGATATTACAATATCTTGCTTCAACAACTGGTATCCCAAAACCCTCAAATAAAGAAGGAAATACAAAAGCAT
>JACMJP010000191.1 GCA_014380545.1 Chitinophagales bacterium
AATTACAACAAGACAGCCTTGTTTTACTTTACCTGTTAAAAGCAATAGCTCTGCAGGATGATTATGATGTGGGCGTTTATAAAAAATTAGCCGAAGCAGAACAACGCCTCATGTTGTATGAAGGTGCGGGTGAACATATTAAAATATTTTTAGAACACCCGAAAATTACAGGTGTTACGAGAAGAAATGCTGAACAATTTTTAACAAGTATTGAATTTGCAATCAATGCAGTTAATAATCCTGTCGAGTTTAATCCGGTTAATTTAGGTAAGGAAGTCAATTCAGAATATTCAGAATATTTCCCGTCTATTGCCGCAGATAATTCGTTAATGGTATTTACAAGGAAAATTCCGCAGGAAGGTGAAGCAAATTTCAGCATAGGTGAAACGCCACTGCAGGAAGATTTTTATTTAACAACAAATAATAATGATGTTTGGAGTGTTGCACAAAACGTTGGTAAACCTGTAAATACAAGATTGAATGAAGGGGCGCAAAATATTTCTGCTGATGGCCGGTATTTATTTTATACTTTATGTCAAAGTCCTAATGGTTTTGGAAGATGCGATCTGTATTATGCAATTAAATTCGGCGATATTTGGAGCTATCCTGAAAACTGCGGAAAGAATATTAATGGTGGTGATTGGGAAAGTCAGCCAAGCATTTCTGCTGATGGAAAATATTTGTACTTCTGCAGTACAAGACCAGGTGGACTCGGCGGACATGATATTTGGTATGCAGAAATAAATGAGAATGGAACATGGAATAAAGCACTAAATGCAGGAGCACCGATAAATACTCCTTATGATGAACAATCTCCATTTATGCACCCGGACGGCAGAACAATTTATTTTTCAAGTAACGGGCATCCGAATATGGGGGGCAGCGATCTGTTTTATGCTAAAAAAGGTATTGATGATAAATGGCAACAGCCTGTAAATCTCGGGTATCCTATTAATACAAGTACAAATGAAATTACATTAACAGTAAGTACTGACGGAACTACAGCTTATTACGCAAGCGACAGAGAGGAAGGTTTTGGCGGGCTTGATATTTATAAATTCGATTTACCGGAAAAGCTAAGACCTGAACCTGTAACCTATGTAAAAGCAACTGTTCGGGATGAAAGAACAAAAGCATATTTAAAATCTAACATTCAATTAATTGATCTTGAAACAGGAAATATTTTACTCACAGCCACAAGCGATAGTAAATCGGGAGAGTTTTTAGTGGTTTTACCTGTTGGAAAAAAATATGCATTGTATGTAAATAAAGAAGGATATTTATTTCACTCTGAAAATTTCAGTTTGGAAAATGTTATTCCCGATAAACCTTATTTAATTGATATTTATTTGCAGCCTGTTGAAGTGGGGGAAATAATTACATTAAGAAATATTTTCTTTGAAACAGCTTCAGCAGCTTTATTACCTGAATCAAAAACGGAATTGTTAAAAGTAAATGAGCTGCTCACAAAAAATCCCGAAATAAAAATTAAACTAAACGGACATACAGATAATGTTGGCAGTGATAATGATAATTTACAATTATCAATTGACCGTGCATTGAGTGTGAAAACATTTTTAATAGAACAGGGAATAGATGCTACGAGAATAGTACATGCTGGTTATGGGGAAACAAAACCTCTTACAACAAATGATACTGAGGAAGGCAGGGCACAAAACAGAAGAACAGAAATGGAAATCGTAAGCAGGTGATAAAAAACTTTAATTAATAAAGATCTTTTCCCTATGAGATATTCCATTTTCAGAATTCGATAATTCAAGAATATATTGCCCTTTTTTTAATTCACCTAAATTTAATTCCATTATTTTATTTTCTATAGCGATATCTCCCTGCATAAGCAATTCACCCTGAAAAGAATAAATTTTCAATGCATATTCTGAAGGTTCCATGCCTGAAATAACAATTGTTTCATTTTCTTTTGCGGGATTAGGAAAAATACTTACATTACCCTGCACAGCATATTTATTTTCTATTATTATTACCTCACTGAAATTAATTCGCCCGTTATTTTCTACAAATTTCAACCTGTAATAACCTGTTTTATCAGGAGCCGGATTATGATAGAATGTGTAATTTTTTTCGGTACTTGAATTATTTGCCGCTTGTACAATTCCTATTTTCCAAAAATTATTTCCGTCAGCGGAATATTCAATTTCAAAGTGTTCAAGATTTTTTTCAGTAAGTGTTGTCCAGTTTAAGAGATTACCTTTTCCATTTTCTTTTCCGGTAAATGTTCCAAGTTCAAGTGGAAGCGGGCCGCATATATCAATTAATTCATAAAAATAAGTGACACCTATCAGGTCAATTCCTCCGCTATTATCGGGAGTATTTAATGGGAAAAGGGTATTATTTGTATAACTAAGTACTTGAGATGCTGTAGTTGCAGTTACATCATATCCCATTAGAGAATAACCATACACAACATCTCCATTATTGAACCCCAGCCAGCCAAAAGGAATGAATATACCACCACGGTTTTGTGTATTGCTTAG
The DNA here is from genome assembly GCA_014380545.1 of Chitinophagales bacterium. Classification (GTDB taxonomy): domain Bacteria; phylum Bacteroidota; class Bacteroidia; order Chitinophagales; family BACL12; genus JACMJP01. The sequence continues at coordinate 2,514 of JACMJP010000191.1, forward strand.
GTTTGTAGGTCTTAGTTTTGTATCCGCAGCATCACGACGCAACACAGTATAGGTAATACTGCTGCTTGTCAAATCTCCCCAATCAGCGGTGACGATAGCCAGTGGACCACTTTTATATGAAGAAGGGTCGTTACTTCCATCAAGCCCTGCAACTCCGGCGATCTTGACCCGGTCATGCGCTCCGTTTGCACCTCTTTCAAATAAAATTACTCCTTCCTGGTTTTTATTACTTACAGTGTATCCTCCTATTAAGATTACATCAAACCTTTCAATATTATTGTTATTTGTAGCTGAGACAGTATTATTAAATAAATTATCTGTTCCGGCATTTAACCAGCCTGAACCGAACACAACATCCATACTATCCTGGTATGGCAGTCGGTTATTACAATTTCCACCCGTTGCAGATAGTGTTGAACCTTCCATCCAAATGCAGGAGGCATTTCCTGTTATCATTGCATTGTCTACTCTTCTAAGTTTGACAACCTGGTTTGTGCTACTCGGAATTTGTTGAAAACATGCTCCTGAAGCAGTTCCTGCATAATCCAGCATTTGAATGTGCGTAGCCCATAAACCCGAATTTGTACCAAATTTCATTGTATATGTTCCGGATGCGGCAACGACACCTGTTGCAGAGTAGGTTGTAGCGTCTGTTGTTGTTGCATAAGTGGAGCCCACGCTAGTGACCTTTACAAGGCTTTGTGCATTCGTTGTATTGAAACCGAGATGAAAGATTAATAAGAATATCGGAGTGTGTGATTTCATTTTAATTGCTATTAGCCGCATCTCCCTAACTGAAGATGTTTTTTCATCGCTTTAGTGTTCAGTTCAAGTATTTAATTATTTTGTAATATAAAATTCGGATTAATATGCCGGGATGCTGGTAAGAATTTACATTTCAATGTGACTCCAACAACTATAAGTATCGGGTTTCAACAGAGAACGGGAACTGCAATTTGCTTGTAGGCAATATTTACAAATTTCCCACGAAAAACAGAATCTGACAATAAAAATTATATCAGTGAAAATATTGATATTATATGGAGCGAAAGATTTCGGTTTCATCTGACAAATCTTCTATTATCAGAGGGTTTCATACAAACGGTGATTAATTTGCGGGACTTATCGCAGTTTTAAATCTGCGTAATTTCTTACACAAACATTTATAAACATTGAAAATTCATAATTTATTATTTATGACATTGAATTCTAATGTACATTTGCGACAGAAAAACCAACAAAATATGAAATTAGATGTTAGTACCCCCGTTCCCATAGCAGATGGTACTAAGATAACATATGCAGAATTTCAGAATAAGTACCATATACCGCAACAGCCTGTTATATTAAAAGGCTTATGGAAACAATATCCTGCCTACGAAAAATGGACAATGGAGTATTTTAAGGAAACAATGGGAGATATTGAGGTAGGATTATTCAGTAGTTCGAAAGCTGATCCGAGTGAAACAATGAAAGTGCCGCAGGCGAAGATGCATTTTGATAAATACCTTGAACTGATAGAAAACGAGCCGACTGATCTGCGCTTATTCTTGTTTCCTGTTTTTAAACATAAACCTGAATTATTAAAAGACTTTGGCTATCCGAACCTGGTAAAGAAATATATTAAGCTGCCTTTCATGTTTTTCGGCCCTAAAAACTCTATTACCAGAATTCATCAGGATATTGATATGAGCTGTGTTTTTCTTACACAATTTGAAGGAAAAAAAAGGGTCGTTTTGTTTCCTCCTGCTCAAAGCAAATTATTATATCGTTTGCCATTTAATGTTCATTCAACCATTGATATTGATCATCCTGATTTTGATACATATCCGGGTTTGAATTATGTAAAAGGTATGACAGCCATTCTTGAATATGGGGATACTTTATATATGCCGAGTGGATACTGGCATCATATAGAATATCTTGAAGGTGGCTATGGTCTTTCAATAAGAAGTTGGCCCCCGACAATTGCATTGACTATGAAAGCGGTAATGAATTTGACAGTGCGCAGAAAGTTTGATGATATAATGCGGATGCTATTTCATAAAAAATGGTTTGAATACAAATTGCGTATTGCACATAATAAAGCTGATAGGGAAATAAGAAACCTTAAATTAAATTAAATTTAATCTACCGGCACATACAGAAAACTTATTTATTTTTAATGTATTAAAAATTACCTGTATGAAAAAACTATTTTTAATTTTATTCGCTTGCTTCAATTTTCTTTTTGTTTATGCTCAAACAAAAAGCTGTTGTTTCTCTTCAACTGAAACTTTTGCGTCATTTAGTAATGATATTGCCTTTGTAAATAAACATGCAGAACCGGATCCGTTTTTTTATATTGAACAAAAAGGGGAGATGATAACATTTTCTGCAAGTGATGGAAAAGATGCCAAGGCATATGTTATAAGAGCAAAAGAAAATACCAATAAATATCTGCTTGTATTTCATGAATGGTGGGGATTGAATGATTATATTAAACAAATGAGTGATAAATTATTTACTGATATTGAAAATGTAAATGTGATCGCAGTTGATCTGTATGATGGAAACGTCACTACAAATCGCCAACCGGTTGTGGTGGCTTATGGCAGCGCCATTGCACTTTTACGGGAGACACGATGCCCAGGGTTACAAGGGTTAAGATGGACCCGCCGAGGCTCGTAGTTACCAACACTTCGTCAAGGGCATTTTTGTTGTCGCAGTTGGGCACTATAAAATCTTTTGGTTTATTGATGAG
>JACMJP010000192.1 GCA_014380545.1 Chitinophagales bacterium
AACATTACATAAAAAATGACACCGAGACAAGTTTTAGAAAAGTGGTTAGACGCATTTAATCGAGCAGACACTGAGGCACTTTCAAATCTATATTCAGACGATGCAACAAACCATCAAGTGGCTAATGAACCTATAATTGGTAAAGAGGCAATAAGACAAATGTTCGCAACGGAGTTTGCAAAAGCTGAAATGGTTTGTATTTCAGAAAATATTTTTGAAGACGGTGACTGGGCCATTTTAGAATGGAAAGACCCAAAAGGACTTCGTGGTTGTGGTTTCTTCAACATTAAAGACGACAAAATTATTTTTCAACGAGGCTATTGGGATAGACTATCATTTCACAAACTTCACAACATTCCATTAACAGTTTTAACTCAAATCACAGCAGATAAATAGACTAAAAATAAACACTGGACAAGATGCCCGAACCGCTAACAAGGGGTTTGCGATAGCGGGGGTTCCGTGCTTCGCAGACACATTTGTGCAAGTGGAAGTTCAGTTCTCCGAATGAAGTTTAGTGCTAATAAACCCCGCCATCGCAAACCCCCGAAACGTTACCTGCAACCCTATGGTGACAGTGCAACCTTGAAACTTTAGTGCTTTGAACAAACAGTTTTGGGATTATGGCGGACAACAACGGACACCGCTTCTAATGCCAACGCTTCAAAAATAATTTTCTTTTTTTAAAGCCTCCCTCAAATATTTTATTGCCTCAGCACAAAACACACTTTCATTTTTTTGCCTACACACGAACCCAACTCAGAAAAAAATGAAAGAGTGTTTTCTTCCAACGCTTTGTTAATACATCCATACTAATTTAATTCCAAGAATAGAAATTTTTTTATAAAATTGCTGCCACTCAAAATATATTTGCAGATTACATTTTGTTTATATATTTTTACAGAAATTTAAACAAAATGAATTTGTTTTCAATCTCAGAACTGCAACAATTCTCAGGCATAAAAGCCCATACAATAAGAGTGTGGGAGCAGCGATATAATGCCTTGAATCCAACACGTTCAGATGGAAACACACGATATTATGATAATACACAATTAAGAAGATTGCTAAACATTGTAAGTCTGATGGAATCGGATTACAAGGTTTCAGAATTGTGTTCCATGACGGATGAGATGCTGTTTACGTTGTTGGAAGGTAAACAAAAGGACTCTCAACCAAGTGATGGAACAAAAGAATATTTCATTTCTCAATTAATTGCCGCAGCTACAAGTTTTGATGAAACATATTTTGAAAAAATATTTTCAAACTGTGTATTGCGTTTGGGCATGAGAAATACTTATCTCAATGTGATTTATCCTTTACTCAACAGAATCGGGATAATGTGGTCAACCGCAAAAATATCCCCTGCTTATGAGCATTTCAGTAGTAATATCATTAAACAAAAATTATTTTCTGCCATTGATTCGCTTCCTCCGGCTAAATCATCACGAAACGGTTGGTTATTGATTCTGCCCGAAAACGAGTTTCACGAAATAGGATTGTTGTTTTCTAATTATCTCATTCGGCAGGCAGGTAAAAAGGTAATTTATTTGGGTAGTAATGTTCCCTTTGAAACGCTGATTGATGCTGTTGAGAAAACAACACCCGGACATTTACTTTTCTTTTTGGTTCATCATAATACACCCGAAAACTCACAGGACTATATAAATAGTTTGAAAAAACATTTTGGTAAAATAAAGATTCATTTATCAGGCAATGAAAAATTAATAAGCAAGTTGAAAATTGAAAAGGAATGTAATTGGGTTCGTTCTGTGGAAGAGTTGGAAAAACAATTAGGTTGAATTTAATATTTAAATAATAAACCATAAATATAAACATAATAAAATGTCAAAAATTGCCATCATAGGTTCAGGATTTTCAGGTTTAAGTTCTTCGGCTTACTTGTCGGCAGCAGGACATGATGTGCATGTGTTTGAAAAAAATAATTCACATGGTGGAAGGGCAAGGCAACTGAAAACCGAATCGGGTTATGTGTTTGATATGGGACCAAGCTGGTATTGGATGCCCGGTGTGTTTGAAAAGTTTTTTAGCGATTTCGGTTATTCTGTTTCTGATTTCTATGAATTGAAATTATTGAATCCATCCTTTGATATAGTGTTTGGAGAAAATGACAGGATGAGTGTTCCTGAAAATTTTGATGAGTTGTGTAATCTGTTTGAATCAATTGAAACAGGAAGTGCGTTGCAACTCAAAATGTTTATGGATGAAGCGGAGTATAAATATAAAACAGGAATTGAAAATTTAGTTTACAAGCCCGGACTTTCTGTTGCTGAATTTGCAGATATGGAATTAATAAAAGGTGCATTTCGTTTGCAGGTTTTTTCATCGTTTAGCAAGCATGTGCGTAAATATTTTTCTAATCCCAAATTAATTGCGTTAATGGAGTTTCCGGTTTTGTTTTTGGGAGCAATGCCTGAGGACACACCAGCTTTATACAGTTTAATGAATTATGCAGGATTAAAATTGGGAACATGGTATCCTCAAGGTGGGTTTGGAAAAGTAATTGACGCAATGAAAAATGTTGCTGAAAAAAATGGAACAATTTTCAATTTGAATGCGACCGTTAAGAAAATTGAAATTAAAAATAATCATGCAAATAATATTGTTGTGAATGAAAAAGAATTTAATTGTGACGCCATCATCGCTTCCGCAGATTATCATCATATTGAAGAAAAATTATTGCCCAAAGAATATAGAAACTACTCTGCGAATTATTGGGCAAAAAAAACATTTGCTCCTTCCTGTTTGATTTATTTTCTTGGAATAAACAAGAAAATAAAATCATTGAATCACCATACTTTGTTTTTTGATGAAGACCTAGACCAACATTCAAAAGAAATTTATAAAACCCCTCAATGGCCAACTAAACCATTGTTTTATGTCTGTTGCCCTTCAAAATCTGATGATGGCGTTGCACCGGCAGGTCATGAAAATTTGTTTCTGCTTATGCCGATTGCTCCCGGGTTACAAGATACTGAAGAGACTCGTGAAAAATATTTTCAGGTGATGATTTCAAGATTAGAAAAACAAGTGAATGAAAATATAGCATCACATATTGATTATAAAAAAAGCTATTGTGTAAATGACTTTGTAATGGATTACAATTCTTATAAAGGCAATGCATACGGACTTGCAAACACCTTAATGCAAACAGCTATTCTGAAACCCAAAATCAGAAACAAAAAAATAAAAAACCTTTTTTACACAGGGCAACTAACTGTACCCGGACCAGGGGTTCCTCCTTCTATCATTTCAGGCAAAATTGCCGCTAAACAATTATTAAAGCATTTAAACACAATAACTCATGAAGTCACTATTTGACGATGTGTCATCGCAGTGCAGCAAGTTTACCACCCATGCATACAGCACAAGTTTTTCTTTAGGAATATATTTTCTGAAGGACAAACTGCGTAATCCAATTTATTCCATTTATGGATTTGTAAGATTTGCTGATGAAATTGTTGACAGCTTTGAAGGTTACGATAAAAAGAGATTGTTAGAAAAATTTAAAGTTGAAACATATGAGGCAATTGAAAGCCGTATTTCATTGAATCCAATTTTAAATTCCTTTCAACTAGTTGTTCATCAATATAACATAAGCCATGATTTAATTGAAACATTTTTGAAGAGCATGGAAATGGATTTGGAGAAAGTAAATTATACTTCTGAAAAATATGAGCAATACATTCTTGGTTCGGCAGAAGTTGTAGGGTTGATGTGCTTACATGTTTTTACAGAAGGGAATAAAAATCTTTATGACGAATTAAAACCTTTTGCCATGAAGCTGGGTGCGGCTTTTCAGAAAATAAATTTCCTGCGAGACATGAAAGCTGATTATCAAATTTTGGGAAGAACCTACTTTCCAAACGTTGACATGACGAGGTTTTCATCATGTACAAAACGCAAAATTGAAAATGAAATTGAACAAGATTTTAAAGAGGCACTGATTGGAATAAAAAAACTTCCTTCTTCATCAAAAGGAGGTGTTTACTTAGCTTATGTATATTATAATTCATTGTTCAAGAAAATAAAAGGTTTACCTGCTCAAAAACTTCTTTCAGAGAGAATACGTATTAGCAATGGAGAAAAATTTGGGTTGATGTTAAACAGTATGTTTCAATACAAAATGAACCTCTTATGAGAAATATTATTTGGCTATTTGTTCTATTCTGTTCAGCTAGCCATGCCATGGATATTCCATTAAATGAAGTGCGATTATTATTTAATAAATCAGCTGCCAATGAAGAATCCTGCAAAAAGTTAATGAGTGTTTTAAATCAGTATAATGAAACTAACAACTCAACACTGGCTGCCTATAAAGCTTGTGCCACTATGATGATGGCGAACCATGTGTTTAACCCAATCCGTAAATTATCAAATTTCAATCATGGAAAAGAACTGCTTGAAAAATGTGTAGCTGCGGATAAAGAAAATATGGAAATCCGTTATTTGAGTTTTACAATTCATAATAATTTCCCTTTTAAAATCTTCTGAATATTTATCATAAATAGAAAAGCAAAACATAAAATCGTGACAGAATATTTAATTCTTGTAGATGAAAAAGACCAGCAATGGGGTAAATTGGAAAAACTCTTAGTGCACGAATTGGGATTATTGCATCGTGCATTTTCAGTTTTTATTTTTAATTCAAAAGGAGAATTGCTTTTGCAACAAAGGGCAGATAGTAAATATCATTCTGCAGGTTTGTGGACAAACACATGTTGCAGTCATCCCCGGTTTGGTGAAGAAATTTCTTGGGCTATAGAAAGTCGTGTGCAGGAAGAAATGGAAATGAGTTGCAAAACTGATTTTGCCTTCAATTTTATTTATAAAACAGAATTTGAAAATGGTTTAACCGAACATGAATTTGACCATGTTTATTTTGGAGTAACAGATGATTTGCCTTTTCCTGAAAAAGCAGAAGTTAAAAACTATAAATACATGAACTTTCAAAATCTTGAAACGAATATTCTTATTCATCCCGAAAATTATACTGGGTGGTTAAAAATCTGCTTGCCGCAAGTGAGAAACCATTATTATAAAACTTTTCAAAATATACCTCAGGAATATGCATCAATTTAAAGCAGAACAATTTTTTCCGATTGATAAGAAGAGAGCCTGGGATTTTTTCTCTTCTCCAAAAAACCTTTCAAAAATAACTCCTCCCGAAATGGATTTTAAAATTCTAAGTCCATTGAATGGAGAAGAAATATTTGAAGGAATGAAAATCGATTACACCGTAAAACCACTTTTTGGTATTTCAGTTCGTTGGCAAACTGAGATTTGTAAAGTTAAAAATCAAAAATATTTTACTGACAGTCAATTGAAAGGACCTTACAAAGTGTGGGAGCATACTCATACTTTTACAGAAGTGACCGGTGGTGTTAACATGCAAGATGTAATAAACTATCAACTGCCATTCGGTTTCATTGGCAATGTAGCTCATTCACTTTTTGTGAGAAAAAAAATCGAAAACATCTTTTCATATAGAAAACAAATTCTTGAAAAAATATTTATTTCAAATGGAGACAGCAATAATTAATTCTTTAATAACAGTTGCAGCTTTCCTTAGCATGGAAGGCGTTGCATGGTTTACTCACAAATTTGTGATGCACGGCTTGCTATGGCGTTTGCACAGAGATCATCATAAAAAGGAATCATCAGGTTTTTTTGAACACAATGATTTTTTCTTTCTCATTTTTGCTTTGCCCGGCATTGCGGGATTATTTTTCGGAATGCAAAATAATTTCAATACGCTCTTTTGGATTGGATTGGGAATTACAATTTATGGCTTTGCTTATTTTTTTGTTCATGATATTTTTATTCATCAGCGATTTAAATTATTGAGGAATGCTGATAACAATTATTTTAAAGCAATTCGAAGGGCGCACAAAATGCATCACAAACATTTGGGTAAAGAAGAAGGAGAATGTTTCGGAATGCTATGGGTTCCGTTTAAATATTTCCGCAAAACAAACCCTAATAGCCTGCTATGAAATTCCTGTATCTGCTTGTTGATTTTTTTACTATAATAGTTCCGTTTGTTTTTTCATTTCATCCCAAATTAAATTTCTACAAAAACTTCAAGCCATTCTTTATTTCAAACATTTTAATTGCTTCCCTTTTTTTAATTTGGGATATATTATTTACTAAACTTGGTGTTTGGGGTTTCAATCCTGATTATGTTTTGGGTATTTATCTTTTCAATCTTCCTCTTGAAGAAATTTTATTTTTCGTCTGCATTCCGTTTTCTTGTTTATTCACCTATCACTGCCTGAATTTATTTGTTCAAATTAAATGGAAACCAAAAACAGAAAATATTTTTGTGCTTTCTCTTTCCACTGTTTTATTTATCATCGGAATTTATTTTTATTCTAAATTATATACATCAGCCACTTTCATCAGTTTATCAGTTTTGCTTTTAATGTTAAAGTATTTTGCAAAAGTAAATTGGCTTGGTAAATTGATAATAATCTATCCTGTTTTATTGATTCCTTTTTTTATTGTAAACGGAATACTAACCGGAAGCGGATTAGAACAACCTGTGGTGTGGTATAACGATTTGGAAAATATTGGAATCAGATTATTTACAATTCCGGTTGAAGATATTTTTTATGGATTTGAATTGATATCGCTAAACATTTTTCTCTACGAATATTTTAAAACCAAATTCAACACACAATCACATAAATATGATGAGCAAAACTTTTACTAATTCATTTATTCTGACAATTATTATTAATCCAGCAACAACCAAATCCCAAACTCTGCAAACAGTTTCAAATGTGGAATTAAAAAAATATTCGGGCAAATGGTAATTACCGAACAAAGCCCTTCTTTTAAAATTTCTTTTTAATCTTATGTTAGCTTCAAACAGTGGTGCTTCTAACAGGCAGTGGTGCTTTAACGAATAGTTGTGTTTCTAAACCCTTCTTTTTTTTACTTCTTAATCCCTTCTTTCGTCGTTCGTTTGTTCGTTCGTTAGTTCGATAAATTTATCTCTCTTAATTATTTTATATTTATTTTTCACACATAGCACAGTGTAAGAATATTCTTTAAATATCTTCACCCTCAAAATCCAATATGCAAAAACCCTGGTATAAAACATCCATAGGCAGATTCAGAACAATAGCTATTTGCGAAGGAATTTCTTTTCTTGTATTATTATGCATTGCCATGCCATTAAAATATTTTGCAAATTTTCCACAGGCGGTTTTAATTGTTGGCTGGTTGCACGGATTTTTATTTATCACTTATATGTTTGCCGGGCTTGATGTTAAGATGACACATAACTGGAGCCTTAAAAAGACTTTCCTTGCGGTTGTTGCTTCCATTATTCCTTTTGGTCCTTTTATTCTGGACAAAAGGATCCTGCAGAAAGAAATGGAATAACCAAGCTCTTTATTCTTTGAATAGAATTTTTGTATTTTCATGTCGTCATATCATTTTATCAAACTAAAAACATACAACCATTATGTCATTCTTCGATCGCCTCTCTAACGGATGGAAACTTTCTATGAGCAGTTTCTCTGTACTCAAAAAAAATAAACAGCTTATTATTTTCCCTATTTTATCGGGAGCAGCATTAATTCTTATCATGGCAACTTTTGCCATCGGTGCGCTTGGTGCTAACGGCTGGGATTTCGATAATATACAGGAGACATCAAGTGTAACCACCTATGCGCTTATGTTCATTTACTATGTAGTGAATTATTTCATCATCATATTTTTTAACATGGCACTAACGCATTGCACAAGATTGTATTTTCAGGGTGAAGAACCTACAATAGGAAAAGGAATAAATTTCAGCATGAGCCGCTTAGGTGCAATTTTTTCATGGGCTGTTTTTGCAGCCACTGTAGGAACAATATTAAGAGCAATACAGGAAAATTCAGGTCTTGTTGGAAAAATAATAACAGGTATAATCGGCATTGTATGGAGCATTGCAACATTCTTTGTAGTTCCGGTTATTGCTTATGAAGACCTCGGGCCCATTGCAGCCTTTAAGCGTTCGGGTCAACTGATGAAACAAAAATGGGGAGAAAGCCTTGGAGCAACTTTTAGTTTCGGTATCATACAGTTTCTTGCAGTTATACTTGTAGGTGCGCCGCTGTTTTTTATCGGTTCTTTATTTCATATCCTTGCGGGAATTATACTTGCGGTATTAGGCGTTTTCCTGGTAATTTCAGTAATGAGTGCCGCACATACTATTTTCATTAGTGCCGTATATCATAATATTACAGATCAACCGGTGAAAGATTTTGAAAACGAAACATTAGACGGCCTGTTTATTCAGAAATGATTTAGGGTTTTCTTTGTGTGGATTCTTTGTGTAAAAGCAAAATCTTCTATCTTTGCGCTCCCACATCAAAATGGATGTGGATTTAAATAGTAAGTGATGAAAAGGACATTTCAACCATCAAAGCGGAAAAGAGTGAACAAACATGGTTTCCGCAAACGCATGAGAAGCAAAGACGGAAGGGCAGTATTAAGAAACCGCCGCCGCAAAGGACGTAAAAAATTATCCGTGTCTGATGAAAGAACCATCAGGCAATTTAACCTGAGATAGGTCGGATGAAAGCATTTAAGCATGCTCAAAACGAATAATCAGATGGAAGCATCTGACCTGCACAGATCAACTTTTTCAAAAGCTGAAAGGCTTTCAAGTAAAAAAATAATTGCCTCGCTTTTTGAAGCGGGGCAAAGTTTTTTAATCGCCCCCCTAAGGGTTATTCATCAAAGAACTGTATCAAATTCTACTTGCCCGGTTCAGGTGGCAATTACCGTTTCTAAAAAAAAATTCCCCAAAGCCGTTGACAGAAATAGAATTAAAAGACTCATCCGTGAAGCATATCGAATTAACAAACATGAGTTATACAAGCATCTCACGGGCAACAATATTTCCATTGCCGTCATCATTATTTATACTTCACACTCAATAACAACATTTAACGCAATGGAAAATAAAATCAAATTAGTTTTAATGCGTTTAATGCAGGAGTATGATGTGGTTGCGTAAGGCAGTAAGTTGGCTGGTGATAAAACTTGTGCGTTTGTACCAGTTAATTATTTCGCCAATATTACCTAACAGTTGCCGCTACACACCAAGTTGTTCTCAATATATGATTGAAGCAATTAAAAAATACGGACCCATAAAGGGCGGATGGATGGGAGTTAAAAGAATTTCAAGGTGCCATCCCTGGGGTGGACACGGACATGATCCGGTGCCATGAGAAATATTAAAACCTGAAAGGGTTGAAAACCCGTTCGCTGGTTTTAAGAAATAACAAAATTAAATTTTAATGAAAATGTTTTCTATGAAAAAAATAAATAATTATCTGCAGACATTAAAAGGAAAAATAATTCTTGGAATTAGTATTACCTCAATTTCAATTGTATTAACCTCAGCCGTTACAAGATCTGATCTGTTTGAGATCGGAAAAAATATTGACATTTTCACTTCTGTATATAAAGAACTCAATACATATTATGTTGATGAAATAGATCCAAATAAAATGATGCGCACAGGTATTGATGCAATGCTTGAAACATGCGATCCATATACAAATTATATTTCAGAAGCAGAGATTGAAGGATATAAATTTCAGATAACCGGAAATTACGGAGGCATTGGTGCGGTAATTCGTCCGGTTGACGGAGATGTAACTGTTATTTCAACATATGATGGTTTTCCTGCAGATAAAGCAGGTTTGGAAGCCGGTGACATTATAGTGGAGATAGATGGAAAGAAGGCAAGCGGCAGAAATAGTGATGAAGTGAGTGAAATATTACGGGGTTCACCGGGAACAAATGTTATTATTAAATACAAAAAACCATTTGAAGAAAAAATTTACGAATTAGCAATTGCAAGAGAAGAAATTAAAATTGATAATGTTCCATACTTCGGAATGGTAAATAATAATATCGGTTATATCATTCTCACACAATTCACTGAAAACTCAGGGCGTAATGTTGCAAATGCATATAATGAACTGAAAGAAAAAAACCCGGGCCTGAAAGGAATTATTCTTGACCTGAGAGGCAATCCCGGAGGATTATTAAATGAAGCAGTTAATGTAAGTAATGTATTTATTGAGAAGGGAAAAGAAATATGCAGCACAAAAGGAAGGGTTGCGGAATGGGATAAATCATTTACAGCAATAAATGCCGCAATAGATACACAGGTTCCGCTGGTTGTTTTAACCAATAGCCGCAGTGCAAGCGCAAGCGAAATTGTAAGTGGCGTTGTGCAGGATTATGATCGTGGTGTTATTGTAGGGCAAAAAACTTATGGAAAGGGATTAGTGCAAACAACCAGGGATATTTCTTATAACACGAAATTAAAATTAACAACTGCAAAATATTATATACCAAGCGGAAGGTGTATTCAGGCGCTTGATTATTCACACAGAAATGAAGATGGCAGTGTAGGGAAAATTCCTGATTCTTTAAAAACAGCCTTTAAAACAAGCTCTGGAAGAACAGTGTATGATGGCGGTGGTGTTGATCCTGATATAACTGTTGAAACAGAAAACTATAAAGACATTACAATAAGCCTTCTTGCAAAGAATTTAATTTTTGGTTATTCAACAAAATATAAATATGATCATGCAACAATTGCAGATGCCAAAACATTTTCCTTAACCGATGTCGAGTATGAAACTTTTATAAAATGGCTCGCCGGTAAAGATTATGATTATACAACTGAAACAGAAAAGTTATTGAATGATCTTGAAGCAAAAGCAAAAGAAGATGCTTATTATGAAGCATTGAAAACAGATATTGAAGACCTTCGTAAGGGTATGGGGCATGATAAAGAAAAAGACCTTTATAAATTTAAAGATGAAATACTCTTTGAACTAAACAAAGAAATTGTTTCCCGGTATTATAATGAAGACGGAATTATAGAAGTTGGGTTTAAAACCGATCCTGATGTTTTAGAAGCAGTTAAAATCTTAAGTGATCCTGTTGCTTATAATGCATTACTGAAGCCAAATAAATAATGTATTCTTTTCAAAAGAAACCTCCGGTGAAGAATACTCCCGGAGGTTTCTTTTTTATATATAATTTTGCACTCAATACTTTGACATGAATAATAAATATTTTTTTATATTCTTTTTATTTTTAACTTCTTCAATTGTTTTTTCACAATCTGCAGTTGAAGAAAAACTAAAAGCACATGTTACCTATTTAGCTGATGATAAACTGGAAGGAAGGGCAACCGGTAGTGCAGGAGAAAAATTAGCCGCAAGATATATTGTAAGCAATTTTATGGCTGAAGGAATTAAGCCTGCAAATATTGAAGGAAAAAATTATTTGGAAGAGTTTACTTTAAATGCGGGAAGGGAAGCAGGAAAAAATAATTTTATTGAGCTTACAGGTGTTGTTCCAAATGAACGGTTCGATTTTTTTAAAGATTATAACGGAACACTCATTTATCCCCTGGATTTTTCAGGTAATGGTGCGGTAAACGGTGAATATATTTTCTGTGGCTACGGTATCACAGCACCGGAGTTAAATTATGATGATTATAAAAGCAAAAATGTAAAAGGAAAAATTGCAGTTATAAAAGTTTCAACTCCTGAAGGTGGTAATCCGCATTCTTCCTATTTTAAATATATTGATGAGCGGGATAAAGTAAAAACAGCAATTTCCAATGGAGCTATTGCAGTAGTTTTTATAAATGAAGATGTTGATTATCCTGAGCTTGAAAAAGATTTTTCTCATAATATTACACCTGTTGAAATTCCTGTAATTTATTATGCAAAATCTTTTGTTCCACAATTTAATAAAGTGGTGAGTATTAAAATTTCTGTTGAGTTAAATCAAATAACGAAAATAGGATATAACATCCTAGCATATATTGATAATGCAGCAAAATACACAATTGTAGTTGGCGGACATTATGACCATCTCGGTTATGGAGAAACGGGAGGATCATTATACCGTGGTGAACCGGTTATTCATAATGGTGCTGATGACAATGCAAGCGGAGTTGCTTTAATTATGGAGCTTGCAAAAGAAATAAATGCTTCTAATTTTAAAAACAATAATTATTTATTTATTGCATTCAGTGGGGAAGAAATGGGTTTATACGGATCAAAAGCATTTACTAATTCTGAATTAGCAAAAAAATACGATATCAATTACATGTTGAATTACGATATGGTAGGAAGATTAGATAGTAATAAAACTTTAATTATAAATGGTGTTGGAACCTCACCATCCTGGCATGTTTTGAATAGTATAAAAGTTGATGACATAAAAATTAAAACAACTGAATCAGGAGTTGGTCCAAGCGATCAAACATCATTTTATTTAAAGGATATTCCCGTGCTGCATTTTTTTACAGGTTCTCATAGCGATTATCATAAACCCGGAGACGATGCAGAAAAAATAAATTATTCCGGTATTGAAAGTATACTGGAATTTTCTTATGCCCTGATAGATTCTTTAAATAATAAAGGGGAAATTGTTTTTACAAAAACAAAAGAGGATAATAATGATAACGCTCCTAAATTCACTGTTACACTGGGTGTAATTCCGGATTATACTTTTGAGGGGTCGGGAATGCGTATTGATGCTGTGAGCGATGGGAAGCCTGCCTTTAAAGCCGGATTACTTGCAGGCGATGTTGTAATTAAATTAGGGGAACATGATGTAGTTGATTTGATGAGCTACATGAAGGCCCTCAGTAAATTTAATAAAGGTGATGCAACAACAGTTATTATTAACAGAAATAATTCAGCACAAACTTTCCCTATACAATTTTAATTGTCTTATATTTTACATATAGAAACCTCTGAGCCGATATGTAGTGTTGCACTAAGTCATAACAGTATATTATTACATGAAATAAATAGTGATAAAGAAAATACACATGCAGCCCATCTTACAGTTTTAATTCAGCAATTATTAGAACTCTGTCAAATTAAAATAAAACAGCTCAATGCTGTTGCTGTGAGTGCAGGGCCCGGGTCTTATACAGGTTTACGCATTGGTGTTTCTACTGCAAAAGGAATTTGTCATGCTTTGAATATTCCTTTAATTAGCATAAATACATTGCAGGCTATGGCTAACGGAATAATAAAATCGTCTGAGAATAATTTATACTGCCCCATGATTGACGCAAGAAGAATAGAAGTGTATTGCGCATTATTTGATGCTAACTTAATTACAATTTTAAAAGAGGATGCAAGAGTAATCGATAAAAATATTTTTGAAGATGCCTTAAATTCAAAAACTATTTTATTTTTCGGGAGCGGTGCAGAAAAATGTAAAAGCATTATTCTACATAATAGCGCAATATTTTTAAATGATTATTTGCATACTGCAAAAAATATGGTAACCATAGCACATAGTAATTTTATAAAAAATCAATTTGTGGACCTGGCTTATTTTGAACCGAATTACCTTAAAAATTTTTATACAAGACAGACTGTCTAGTGTGTAAAAATTTGTTTTTTTCTAATATATGTTATAGTTTTGAAAAGTCACCGGCAAACTAAATACATGCCCGCAAAAGCCAGTATACGTTTAGTGCATTCAGGCTTCTCGCCCGAAATAAAATTGGAATATAATGTCTTGCGTAAATCTGTACTGATATTAAGATCAATAAATCACACATTGAGGCAGCAAATAATACAAATGTTGCTTGAAAAAGAAAAATTAACAGTAACTGAAATATTTATTAAGATGCGCCTTGAACAATCTGTGGCTTCACAGCATCTTGCCATTTTAAAAAGATCCGGAGTTGTTACATCGGAAAGAGAAGGAAAGAATATTTATTATATGTTGAAGAAGGACAGATTGAGGGAAATTGGTAATATGATAATAGAATTATCTCATGCATAAAATAGCTAAAGGATCTGACATATATATTTTTGAAAATCTTTCTCAAAACAAATTAGAAAGAGCTTCAGAAATACTGCGAACAATAACGCACCCACTCAGGATGAAGATGATGGCTTATATTGACAAAAATAAAGAAGTACATGTGACTAAAATATTCAGTGCCTTAAATCTTGAACAATCTGTTGTATCGCAACATCTTAAAGTTTTAAGAAACAGCGGATATGTTATTGCGAAGCGGCAGGGTAAATTAATATATTACAGCCTTAATTATAAATTAATTTCAGATACTTTAATGCTGATCGAAAAATATAAAATTAAATAAATTACAAACCTGCTCTGGCAGAAATATCCAGCATTCTCTCTATTGGCAATCTTGCTTTTTCAAGTAACTCCTTTTCCATTATTATTTCAGGCAGTTCGTATAACATGCTTATATATAATTTTTCAAGTGTATTTCTTTTCATATGCGGACAATCATTACATGCACATAAATTATCAGGGGGTGCAGGAATAAATGTTTTATGCGGCGACTTTATTTGCATCTGATGAATAATGCCTGTTTCAGTAGCTACTATATATTCATTTGCGCTGTCTTCTTGTGAATATTTTAATAATCCGGTTGTGCTACCTATAAAATCTGCAATATGTAAAACTGGTTCTTCACATTCAGGGTGCGCAATTACTTTTGCATTTGGATGGCGGTGTTTTAATTTGGTTATCTTCTCTAAAGAAAAAATTTCATGCACCATACAGCTTCCATTCCATAACACCATCTTTCTTCCTGTTTTCTTCTCAATATATCTTCCGAGATTTTTATCCGGTGCAAAAATTATAGGCGTATCGACAGAGACGCTCTCCACTACTTTAATTGCATTGCTACTTGTGCAGATAATATCGCTTAATGCCTTTATTTCTGCGGTGCAATTGATATAAGAAATAACAACATGCCCCGGATTTTCTTCCTTAAACTTCTTAAATAAAGCAGGGGGGCAGGAATCTGCAAGTGAACAACCTGCTTTTGAATCAGGCATAATAACTTTTTTATGAGGATTTAAAATCTTCGCCGTTTCAGCCATGAAATGCACACCCGCAAAAACAATTATATCAGCGGGTGTTCTGACAGCATTTTGAGCAAGCCCTAAACTATCACCGATATAATCTGCTACGTCCTGTATATCTGATTCCTGATAATAATGCGCAAGAATAACTGCATTCTTTTCTTTTTTTATCTTTTCTATTTCAGCAAACAGGTCCAAAGAGGGATCAGGCTCAGTATCAATAAATCCTTTTCGATCTAAAATTGAATAATCCACATTTTTATCCTCTATTATCATGATGAATTAATTTTTATATAAATATAAAAGGTCGTAATGAGTACTGTTAGTTCGTTGACAATAATTCTTCCACATATTTGCTTTTTAAGTTATCCATATTTTACAATGTGTTCCCAACATCAGCCTAACAACCTGTTTGTATATTGAATGAGCATTTAGCATCTAAATCAACATTCTGTTAATAGAAAAGTAACATGATAACTTATTTTCAGTTCACATTATGTCAACGTTCATCTGATGTTAATTTACTATGCGTTCCCAACAAAATTTTTTACTAACCAAAACAGTGTGTTGTAAAAAAAAATTTATAAAGATTTGTTGAACACTATTTCATCCTTTAAACACACATATTTTTATTTTATGTTGGGAAATTATTTAATCACAAAATTATATTCATAAATAAATATTCTGTATACTCCATTTTATTTCTCATAAAAATGCATTTCAGTTAAGTAATTCCAAACTTTATCAGGAATTAAATAGCGGACTGATCTTTTTTCTTTTATTGTATTGCGGATGTAAGTTGAGGAGATATCCAGCATAGGAACATCAAACAATTGAATATTTCCTTTCAGGTTTTCAGGGATAGCTTCAATTCCTTTTCTTTTATACACATATATAACATGCTCAAGCAATATCTGCCCATAGTTTTTCCACTTATGAAAATTACTGAGATTGTCTGCTCCCATCAGCAAAACAAAATCATGATCCGGATATTTTTCCTTTAAGTATGTAAGTGTATCAATTGTATAACTTGGTTTTGGTAAATGAAATTCGATGTTACTGGCTTTCAGTTTAGAATTATCTTCAATTGCAAGGTTTACCATATAGAACCTGTGTTTTTCATCAAGCAGGGAATTTTTTTCCTTGAAAGGATTTTGGGGGGAGATGATAAACCACACCTGCTGTACATTAGTATTTTCAGCAAAATAATTTGCAATTATCAGGTGCCCAATATGAAGAGGGTTGAATGAACCGAAAAATAATCCTACTCTCATTACTATTTATTTCTTTGGAGGCAACGGGAAAAATGAACTTGTTTTTCTTTTGTACTCCGCATATTTATCATTACCGTCATATCTTTTCTCCAGCAAGGTTACTCCTGAAACTTTTAATAATAAAAATGTGATAAGCAGCGGAGCTAAAATTGAAATATACCAATTGCTGGAACCGATTGAAATAATAAACATTCCCCACCACACACAGGTTTCTCCAAAATAATTCGGGTGCCTTGAATATTTCCACAATCCTTTATCCATTACAATTCCTTTATTCGCAGGTTTCCTTTTAAATTTTAGCAATTGATAATCTGCAATTGTTTCAAACAAAAAACCGGTAAGCCAAATTAATACACCAATCCAATCAGTCAGGTGCAAGAATGGTCCGCTCTTATACATTACCATTTGTATTGGTAACGATATAATGAACATTAATGCCGCCTGCAATAAAAAAACTTTGAAATAGCTTATCCACCAGGTGTTTATGCCCCAGTCTTTTCTCCATGCTGCATATCTTGGGTCTTCGGCATGTCCGTGATTCCTGTAAAAAATGTGTCCGGCAAGCCTTAAACCCCAGAGCGTAACCAAATAGCTCACTAAAAATCGTCTTGGCTCCATATCCAGCCCGCTAAAAAAGTGATAAAGCGTTACTCCAATAAATCCAAGCCCCCAAAATCCATCTACTATACTCATCATTTTTGTAATGAGAGAAAATATCCAAACAATTGTCATCGTGATAACAATCAGTATTGCGGAGGTAATGAAGACTTGAGTCATAAAATATATTTGCTAAAAATTGTTAAAATCAAAGATAGAAAAGTTGACAATGAACCAAACATTAAGTTAGATGTTCATACATATGAATTAAAAATAAACGAACAACTATGCAAAGATTAAAATTATTTACACTTACAGCAATTATAGCTACAATGTTAGTGGCCTGTAAGAGTTCACCTGAAGGTGATGAAGCAAAAACAACAGACGCAAAAGAAGTGGAGACCGCAACCGCTGGTGTTACAATGAATATAAATACTATAGAAAGTAAATTAGAATGGATAGGTACTAAGGTTACCTCTCACCATAATGGAACTGTAAATATTAAAAGCGGGCAATTGATGGCTAAAGGAAATGAATTAACAGGCGGCTATTTTGTTATAGATATGCCCACTTTAATTTCTGTGAAAGATGATCCTCAATCAAATAGTAAATTAACGGGGCATTTAAAAAGCCCTGATTTTTTTGATGTTGAAAAATACCCTGAAGCAAAATTTGAGATCACTTCAGTGAAACCTTTTTCAGGTTCGGTTGTTGATGAAAATACTGTGGGGCAGGAAGAAATAAATGAATATAAAGTAACTGACCCCAATGTAATTGTAAATGGAAATTTGACAATTAAAGATGTTACAAAAAATATTGAATTCCCTGCTAAAGTAAATATTACCGGAAACGGAGCTACTGCTTTAGCAAAGTTTAATATAAATAGGAAAGATTGGGGAGTTAATTACACAGGAGCCCCCGACAATCTTGTTAGAGATGAAATTTGGTTTGGCGTTTCAATAGCAGCCAATAAATAAGAGCAGAGTAGTGGTTGTTTTCATAGTTCCGGGTGCAGAAATCTTTTTCTCACCCGGTTCCTTTTTAAGGAACTCTAATCATTTTTTTTTGAGCAATCAATTTATTCTCAGAATATAATTTTACAAAATAAACTCCCGCCTCAAGATCAGAAATATTTAGCTCATTAGAATATGGATATTCACGAATTAATTTTCCTGAAACATCATAAATTCTTATTTCTGTAATAAATGATCCGGAATATGAAATATTAATTCTATCAGTCGCCGGATTTGGATAGACCAAGAAATCATCTTCTGAAATCACATTTTGTATTCCTGTAATTATTCTTGCCGAATCCTGGTAAGCAACTCTTGTAACGGTTTCTGTGCCGGCAATTACCTGTGTTGTGATTTGCAACACGGGTACACCCATTTCTTTTGCAAGCCATTTATATTCATTTGATGCATAAGAAAATGGTATCTCAACTCCTGAACTTTCAATAACATCTTCCACCTGTAATTCACTTTTTAATCGCACGACATTAAATGTTCCGTATGGTGTTGTAATTGTTCCCCAGCCATCTGTAATATTTTTTCTGTTTCTAGTTTCAGTAAATGAGAATAATCCGAGAAAATCAAATGAAAAACCAGATGTTGACGAATCTATATTTTCATATGCAACAGGAAAATCCAATACGATATCATCGTCATCAAAAGAACTGATAATAGGTATATCAAGATATGTTCCTGCAATACCTGTTTGTTTAAATTTATCGGCACTGCGGTCATAAAAATTATATACATCTTCTATGCTGAAACTATCAGTAGAAAATGCCTGAACAAATTGTTCGGCGATATCAGAAGAAAACCATAATAAAAAGTAAGAGGGATCTGTATCTGTTGCGTCCACCCAATAAATAGTGTCCTGCTGCAGCGGTGTTAGATCTGAGAAATCCCAGGTAATATCTGCTCCTGTTGTTACAATATCAAAAACCCCTATCGGGTTTGCTGTACTGATAATAAAACTATCTCCGCCATCAACAATATCATTTACTTCAATAGTAACAGGTGATTGGGAAAATATTTTCAGTGTGCTTATTATAAAAATAAAGGGGAGTGTATATTTTTTCATGTGTTTATTTTTTGTGAAGATAAGAAACAAAATTTTCTGAATAATTTTACTGTATGATAAAACAACTGATCTTTTTAGTTGTATGCATGCAGATAAAAATTATTGCTGCACAAACAATTAACGACTTTACTGTCTATCTCGAAAATAATAACCAGGTAATTTTTGTAACAACACCAACATGGGTAAGTATAACTGGAACACTTATGATGTATGAAAGAAAAAATGCAGATAAAGAATGGAAGTGTGTTGCAACTTTTCCGGTAACGGTTGGAAGAAGCGGTTTAGCATGGGATGATAATACTCAGCTTGAAAAAACTATCTCTCAAAAAATAAAACATGAAGGCGATGGAAATTCGCCTGCAGGAATCTTTACCCTCGGACCTGTTTTCAGTTATCATAAGATTGAAAAATTAAAGATGCCCTTTGAGCGGGTGGATTCAAATGATCTGTGTGTGGATGATAAAAAAAGCACCTATTATAATTTATTGGTGGATGCAGATACAATTAAAAATAAAGACTACAAAAGTTTTGAGTATATGCATCGCAAAGATGATTTATATGAATTTGGTATCTGGGTAAATTATAATACCGATAAAATTATTCCGGGAAACGGTTCCTGTATTTTTCTGCATGTCTGGAAAAATGAGACTTCTCCTACAAGCGGATGCACTGCAATGAGCAAAGAAAATATGCTGAAATTAATTGATTGGTTAGATGCTGATAAAGATCCTGTGTTATTGCAGGTGTGTGAGAAGAAATGAAACCCACATCAATTGCTATTATTAAGATTTTAAAATTTCAACTTCCTCAGGAATTATAAACAACATTACACAACCATTTTCGGTAGTTACTTCATGTTTAAAATCAGGAGGAGTATACAAATAATCACCTGCTGATAATTTTTGTCCCTCAAAGATGGCATCACCCTCTAAAACAAAAACTTCTTCCCCACCCGGATGATTGTGATATGGATATTTAGCACCAGCTGCAAATTTTAAAAGAATAGTGGGAGATCTTTTAGTTTGTTCATCAAAGCGCAACACTTTGACAAATATTCCCCTAGTATCTACACCGTCTTCTTTTAATGGGATCCATTCTGTTTCATTACCTCTCACAATGTAATTTAAAATTTCCGTGTTCATAATTTTATTGTTTTAATTTATTAATTAATAATTGTTCTTCTACATATTTTCTCTGCGTATTATTTGTCATTTGTTCCAGTAGATCAAGGGAGGCAATATAACTCACCAAGCCGCCATTAGAAGTTATCATATTCCCATCCTGTACTACTGATACTATTTCATCGTCCATTACTAATAACTTAGGATATTGTTTTTGGAGTGCCGCACTGCCGGTTTCATAGGTAACTATTTTTTTATTGTCTGCAACCCCGGCTTCACCCAACATAAATGCTCCTGCACAATGGCTTGCAATATAATCAGCAGTTTTACCATGTTCCTTAATAAAATTAATTAGTACAGTATCATTTATTTGTTTATCCGGATGATTTGAACTTGGAACAATAAGTACATTCAATTCGGGAGTGTTGTTTATTGTGAAGTCGGGTAATACCTTCAGGTCTTCTTCACTAATATAAATTTTATCTTCTTTTGCAATAAGTATTACATTAAAAAGTTGTTTACCTCCTATATCTTTTTTAGTAAACACATCCATTGGCGCTACTACTTCATTGGTTAAGAATTCTTCGAAAATTAAAATACCAATGGTTGGTAAAGTGGTATCAATTGTTTTTGTTATCATCATGTGATTATTGGTTTGAGAATTTATTTTTTGTGTTAAACAAAAGGAGAGAGCGATAATTATATATGGCACTGCTAACAGTTTCATAATAAGTTTAATTAATTTATACAAAGGTATAAAGCAATAAAACCTCAAAGAATAGACAAACTTGCGAAAAGCATGTAAGATTTACAAAACCAATTTTGTTTTATAAGATTTGGGAGATTGACTGGTATGTTTCTTAAAGAAATTAGAGAAATAAAACGGATCATTAAAACCTAACTGATGGGAAACTTCTTTAATTGATAGGTTCTGATAAGTCAACAAACGTTTCGCTTCGGAAACAATAAGACCATAGATTACATTTTGAGCGGTTTTGCCAGTATGCAACTTAGAGTGATCATTTAATTTAGCTTCTGTTGTGCCCAAAACATTTGCAAAATAACTTAGCTGGTAATTGTATTGAAAATTAGCACGAACCAATTCAAGAAATTTAAGAAACAGAGCATCCGGTTTCCAAATATCATTTCCAAGTTTGATTTTAGAACGGTTTATCTCTACCAGGATCAATTCAATTCTGCTGTGAATTGAAATAAGATATTGATAAGGTTTTTTATTTAATTCTGTTTTTATTTGCTCCAACTCCTTTTGCACCATTTCAATATTATCAAAAGTTATTATTTCATTCTCATCAAAATGACAAAACAAACCATTATGAAAAATCAACTCAATGTCGTTATCATTTTTGCAAAAGAAGTCATACGTAAATTCGAGTATGAAACCTGCAGGGTCTTTTATTTTTTTGAAATAATGTATTTGCCCTGATGTTATAGTAATAACCTCATTAGCTTTAATTTCAAATTCATTTTCATCTACTACTATCGATACAGAACCGTAAGAGCACCAAACCAGAACATATTTCATAATACGCCTTGGTTCCTGCAATTCAACACATTCATTTAAGGGGTTTATTTTAATCATTCCCTTTCCCTGTTTTTAAGCTGTATCAAGATGCAATCTATGCTTACCGCAATGCAAGCATTTAAAAAGATAACCACCGTATTCTTCAGCATCAATACTTTCTAAAATGTCATCAATTTCATAGCCGCTGTTTTCAATGTCTTCTTTTAATTCAGATAAAACGGGTTTTATAAGTTTAGCGGTTGCAAACCCAATAAATGCACACAGGTCCCCGCAGTGTGCCAGCCAAACTTCCTGTTGCATACCGGAATAACCGGGTGTGCGATGTATTACTTCATCAATTGCGGCTTCATTATTTATATCTTCTATACTTCCACTGTCCTGGAATTCGCCATTATATTTTTTTGCTGCAGAACCATCTTTAATGCACCAGGGGCAAATTTTATCAATTTCATCTTCACTATAAAAAGGACCTTCGTATCTATATTCTCTTTGCTGCCCGCAACATGTGCAGGTAATATTTTTCTTTTCAATGATATTTAATAAGTAAGCGTTTGGGTTATATTTAAATTCGGGTATTTGCATTTTGGTTATTTTAATTTATTGACTAAGTTCATTTTTTTTGTTAATAGTTTTTATAAAAGAATCAATAAGTTTTTTTACTTGCTCCAAAGTTTCCGCATCTGAAATTTTTGCTGCGTCAGTAACTTTTGTTTTAACGAATGAAATTAAGAGTTGTGTTTCATCAGGTATATCACATTCTATAATTTTTAAAGTTTCCAGCAATGAAAGATGTGCCTTTTGCCCCTGTGATGAAGCAGTAATTAATGCAACGGGCTTGTGAGAAAATTCGGCAGAAGAAACTGCCCAGTCTATTGCATTTTTTAAGGTTCCGGGAACACCCATAGCATATTCAGGAGTGCAGATTAAAATACCATCTGCTTCTTTTATTTGTGTGCGAAAATCAATAATATTTTTTGGAGGTATGTTCGTATCAAGATCAGGATTAAAATGCGGGATGCCTGAGAGCCCTTCAAATATTGTAATATCAAAAGTATCTGCAGAAAGATGTTTAATTGCTTTTATTAAGTTGAGGTTTGTGGAATTTTGCCTTGTGCTTCCTGAAATTGCTAATATTTTTTTTCTGCCGGTCATAATAATTAATGAGACTAATACACACAAAATTATGAAGAAGAAAAACGATAAATATTATTCATAGAGTTCCTCAGCCGTCAATTAAAAAAATCCCGCTTTTACAAAAGCGGGATTTAAAGTATCGTAATTTCCTGCAATTATTTTTGCGGATTTTCATTATAGCTCACCATCCAGTTAATGCCGAACTTATCTGTGAACATTCCGAAATAATCACCCCAGAATGTTTTTGCCATTGGCATTGTTGCCTGGCCGCCATTTGAAAGACCGTTATATAATTTATCTGCTTCATCTTTGCTTTCTGTAGTTAATGAAACAGAAAAATTATTGCCCTGTTTAAAATTTGGAGCCCATTCACCACCAGTATCGCTACCCATAATTGCTGAAGTTTCACTTAACCGGATAGAGATATGCATAATTTTTTCCCCGTCTTCAGGCGACATTTTTGTGCCGCCTTCACCGGCCGGCATATCTTTAAACCGGCCTATATAGCCGAAGTCGCCTCCGAATACAGTCTGATAAAAATTGAATGCTTCTTCGCAGTTTCCATTGAAATTAAGATAAACATTTGCTGTTGCCATAATTGTTGTTTTTTAGTGCCGTAAAGATAATTTTAAACAAATAAAAGGATAGTTAAATTAAGGTCAAAAAAAGGTTGCTTAAAAACATCAAAATAATTTCAACGTAAAATTTTCCACAGGAAAAATTTTCACAACGGTTCTTTTACCGAAACTGTTTATTAGATGCACAACTCTTTGATTACCGAACAAAGACCTTCTTTTTTTATTTCTTTTAATCTTTGTGTTATGCGTTAAATCACCAATACCTTGTAGTAGGAAAAAAAGACAGGAAGGGAAAACAAACTCCTTATAAAATAGGTCGAACGCTCAATAAAAACAGCATTAAAATTCACCTGGGCCAGGATGGCTGATGAAACTGGCTGGATATTTAATCGGGTGGAATAAAAAAGTTTTAATTTATTCGGCATTAATTTTTTCTTTGTCAAGAAATTCCTTCATCATTTGTCCGCAGTTAAGCAGGTCAGTAATTAATTCGCTGTCCGCAGTTTCACTCAATAATTTATTCCCTGAGTATTTTTTAAAAATAATTTTCTCAGAAAATATAATTGTATATGTAGTATCAGTATAGGTCATTTTTGATTCATCAAAATCCGGATCATTTTTATATTTCCCCCATTCTGCCTGGTGGGCATAAAATATTACTTTGTAATATATATCATTAAATAAATAAACTGTTTCTTCTGTGTAACCGAGTTCTGCCGAATACTTTGATTCTATATAAACAAGCGTATCATTTAAATAATATCCATACACACTGCCCCCGCAATAATGAATTTGGGGATACCAGTATTTTATTAAAGTGTTATTTTCTCTTAATGAATCAATAGTAGTAACGTATGCATTAATTTCTTTTTCAGTTAATGATTGAGAAAAAACATTTGTTGAAAATAATAATACGATAAGTAATAGCCTCATTAAAAAATTATGTGAAAAATTCGCATAGAATAAAAAAACAGCAACCACCAGTTGCTGTTTCATATTGCATATATATACTGAGTTTTTCTTATCGCACTAGCACAAAACTTCCGCCGGTAGTAAATGCTATTTCGGCATCGTCATCAGGCCTTACCATCATTACGTCCGCATAAAAAGTATAACTGCCTATTTCAGCTTCTTCACCGTTAAAAATTCCGTCCCAACCCATTTCTTTATTATTTAATATACCTACATTATTAGTTTCATAAACCATTTCACCCCAGCGGTTATAAATAACAAGGTTATAATTTTTTACATTATATCCCCATGGTTGAAAGAAATCATTAAATCCATCTGCATTGGGTGAAAAGGCATTGGGGAAAAATATTTCAGGAATAAATTCTACGAAAATGGTAATAAAATCGCTTGCAGCACATCCGTTCAGATCGCTCACACTCACTAGATAAGTAGTGGTATTTTCTGGTGCTACCACATATGTAAAGCACGGGTCAATACCGCCACAATCTAAAAACCCTCCGGGAGGCCCCCAGCTTACCCCGCTCAGTTCTTCGCCCGGCACACTCACTACTGCATTAATTGAATAAGAAGCCCCGGATGAAATAGTAACATCAGGCCCGGCATCAATAGTTATTAGTGCTGGTTCTGTTATGGTAAATTCAAGTTCAGTTACGCAGCCGATAGCATCCGTAACCGTTACGGTATAATCACCCGCAACCAGTCCGTTATAATCATTGCTTACCTGCGGCGCATCACCGTTCAATGAATAAGAATAAGGTGCAGTTCCGCCTGTAGCCACAATACTCACTTCACCATCAGGATACCCAAAGCAGGTAGTATTAACGAGATCATCAGTAGAAAGGATGAGTTCAGGAATTTCATTAATAATAAAACTATAAACTTTCACACAACCATCATCGGCAGTAACGGTAACAAAGTATTCACCCCCTTCCAACCCGGAAACAGAAGTAACATCACTTTCGCCGCTGCTCCATTCATAGCTGAAAGGTCCGCCGGTTCCGGTAACAGTTATACTTGCTGTACCATCATCGGCTCCTCCACAGCTCACATCTGTTGTGGCAACTGTTGCGCTGAGGCTGTTGGCAACAGTAATAGTTACATCATCACTGTAAGTAGTTCCATCGCAAAGAGTTTGCACCACAGTATAAGTAGTTGTAATATCTGGTGAAACGTCAGTAGTAGCACCTGAATCAATAAGTGTAGCGCCTTCATACCACTTTACTTCACTTGTAAACCATCTCCAGCTCTCATTATCAGCACTCCAGTCAGTGGCGTTTCTTCCGCTCACGGTATAGGCAAAGTCTCCATCAACATTTTGCACACCTTGTGTTGCAAGGCCCAGATCCCAATCTGGGCAAATAGATACATGTTCAAAATGGTTCTCAATAAAGTTAGAAGTTTCTATTAAAACGATTTGAAAGGTACCTTCATCTTCTGCGCATGATCCGAAGGGATCGGGATCAAATAATGGAACGTTTTCCCATGTGATCACACATCTCCTGTTCGGGGCAGTTCCGATCACTTCATAAAACAGGCAATCAGTACAAGCCCCTGTATTCCAGTCAGTCCAGGGACTGAAAATAGCCGGGCTTGGAACATCAGGTGATGAATCCGGTATCTCGCCGTCAGGGGTCCAGTTTATATCCATTTCAAATGTTGGTTCATCAAAGCTGATCCAGCCATTTGATGAAAGGTAAAATTCCGTGTACTCTATACCGAAGAAACAAAAAGTAAAACCAATTTCGTAAGGACCGCTATGTGTATCATCAATCATTGAGAAAGAGGTTCCTCCAATTGGCTCAAGGGCATACGGAATTTCTTTATAGGTATAACAGTCAGTACAAATTTCCACCAGGTCTGCATATAATGTAATAGTTTCGCCGGAACAGATTGTTGTATCCGGGTAAGCAGTTATCTGGGCCTTAATATTTCCTGCGTAAAACAGGGTTACTAAAGATAAAATAGTGAGGAAGATATTTTTTTTCATAGTTTCTTTTGCTTAAAGAGGTTTTAAAGGTATGAAATTTTTTGTGTCTCAGGAATAGCTTTACCGCCATTTTCTTGTTATATTTTTAACAGAAATGTATAGTGCTGATGCAACATATGTAAAAGGAATGTCGTTTTTATAATACTTCTTAATTTTATGAACCAAATAAATAACTGCTTATGACGATGCTTGAATACTTTAAAATGATATTGCAGAAAGTTAGTTTTGATGTAACCCTCTTTCGCACAGAACTTGAAAAAGCCACACACAGCTTATTACCAGAAGATATTACGGAATTAAAAAAATGGTGTATTGAAACCTTCGGGGTGCAATATTGCCAGAAGGCAGTTCCAGAGTTTATCAGGTGATTTTTTTCACTCTTCAACCTGTTTTTATTATTTGAGATCCCATTTCAGTTGCATCTCCCAATTTGCTTTTGTGGTTACTTCACCAGGGTAATAATAGATTTGTTCGGGTTGTTTTTTTTCTGATAGATTTCCCGTATCCCATTTTCCATTATTATTTCTATCTGCAATTGCACGGAAAATATATTTATCAGGTAATAAAAAATTATACGTAATAGATGTATTTGTGTTCGCATAAATAATTTTTTCCTGAAGCAGTGTATTATCTTTTTTCATGAATTGTAATAGCAATGGAAAAGGTTTTGAATTTGTTATATCAAAATTAATGGTTCCGTAGTCTTCTATTTTTTTTGTTTGTATGTAATATGAAACAGAATCATTACTTAACCCGAAAATATCTATTGTTGCGGATCTATTAATATGAATAAAATATTTTTTTCCGGACTGCCAATTATAATTTATTGTAAGTATTTTTTTATTCAACGAATCAATTTTTATTTCGGGTGTAATAATTTGTGCTAAAGAATCTTCTGTAATTAAAAATTGATCTGTAAAAATTGAATCCAGAGGGTTTAAAAATGTCAATTGAATATTTTTTTTCATATCCCATCCTGTAATTAACTTGTCAGTAGAGTTGCCCCGCTGTGTGGGTTCCGCATTTGCCCTAAAAGTATTTTTATTTTTTGTGAAAACAGAATCTTTTGGAAAACTTTTTACGGCAACATTTATAATTGTATCAATGGTGTCATATTGAATTTGAAAAGTATGTTCGGTTAAATAAATATCCCGATGCCAAAAGGTAAGTGTATCACCGGTGATATTTTTTTCAAAAAAACTTTTTATATTTTGTTCTCCTTTAAATGTTATTTGCACATCACGGGTGTTTTTTCCAAATGCAATTTTACTTTGACCATAGCGGTAAGATTTTGCGCTTAATAGCTTTTGCCTTATTTTATCTTCAGAAAATAATTGTAATGTAATTGTTGATGCATTCGTATCAATTTTAATAATGCTGTCAGAAAAAGCAATTCTTTCATTTGGGAGATCATAATAAAAATTAAAATTTTGATCTTCTATTGCATAGA
The DNA here is from genome assembly GCA_014380545.1 of Chitinophagales bacterium. Classification (GTDB taxonomy): domain Bacteria; phylum Bacteroidota; class Bacteroidia; order Chitinophagales; family BACL12; genus JACMJP01. The sequence continues at coordinate 27,678 of JACMJP010000192.1, forward strand.
TATTATAATTACCTTCTTTAATATTATTAATAACAAAACTTCCACTTTCATTTGTCTTTGCAAAATAATATGGTTTTGATATCAGAAATAAAGAATCATCTCCTGCAGGATATAAAACAGCGTAGGCCTTTTCTGCATTTACACCGGTCAATATATCAACTACATTTCCTGAGATACTTAATGAATCAATATAAGATCCGGTAGAAAAAACGTAAGTAAAATTTTCCAATACATTATTTTCTGTTATGTCTTTTATGCTCTCGCCAAAATTAATTGTGTACGTTGTAGAATCTCTTAATGTATTGTTCAATTTGATAATTAATTTTTTTCCTTTCACTTTTATTTCTGGTTGATTGTCAAGCGGAGGCGAAATAACAACCTGGTTAAAAATATCTGTAGTCTGAAAATATTCATCAAATTGAATTTCGATTTCATCAACTGAAAAGAATGTCGATTTATTTTTAGGAGAAAAAGAAAGCGGCTGAGGTGGAGTCACATCTTTTTCTCCGCCAGTTGGAGTAACCTGATTTGCACAACTCTGGATAAGCCATGCGATAAAAACTACATATAATACTGAAAGTTTTTGCATCACCTGCCAATGTACACCATCAAAACAGAAATATCAGACGGAGAAACCCCACTGATTCTGCTTGCCTGTCCAAGTGTTTTTGGTTTTATTTTACTGAGTTTTTCTTTTGCTTCGCTGGATAAAGAATGTAAAACGGTGTAATCAATACTTTCATGTATAAGGATATCCTCCAGGCGATGCATTTTGTCAACAAGTTCCTTTTCCTTTTCAATATATCCCTCATATTTTAACTGTATCTCGGCCTGTTCAATAAATTCTGCTTCAAAAATACTAAGATGGGCGTCAATGACAGGGTTAATACCATGGAAATCAGATATTTGTATGTGGGGTCTTGAAAGTAGTTGTGATAGTTTTGCTCCCTGTTTTATCGGGGAGGAGTTCTTTCTTTCAAGGACACCATTTATTTGATCAGGATCAACAGATGTTGTTTTAAGGAAATCAATGAGTTTGTTTGTCGCAGTAATTTTTTCGTTTACTCTTTTCATTCGCTTATCTCTTGCCAGACCAAGTTTATAAGATAGTTCTGTTAAGCGAATGTCGGCATTATCCTGTCTTAGCAATATCCGGTATTCTGCCCTTGAAGTAAACATGCGATAAGGCTCATCAGTACCTTTATTTATAAGATCATCTATCAGTACACCTATATAACCCTGTGAACGGTCTAATTTAAAGGGATCTTTTTCTGCAACAGCAAGATGTGCATTTATTCCAGCCATTAAACCCTGACATGCAGCCTCTTCATACCCAGTAGTGCCGTTTATTTGCCCTGCGAAAAATAAATTCTTGATCAGCTTGGTTTCCAGAGTGTTGTTAAGCTGAGTTGGTGGGAAATAGTCATATTCGATAGCATAGCCCGGTCGCAACATGCGTACACTTTCAAATCCTTTTATCTTTTTTAAGGCATTGAATTGCACTTCTTCCGGAAGCGAAGTGGAAAACCCGTTTACGTAAACTTCCACAGTTTCCCAACCTTCAGGCTCCACAAATATTTGATGCCTTTCTTTACTTGAAAACCTTTCAATCTTATCTTCAATTGAAGGACAATATCTGGGACCTAAACCCTTTATTCTACCAGTAAACATTGGCGATTCATCAAACCCTTTTTTTAGTTCTTCATGTACAGCGGCTGAAGTATAGGTAACATGACAGCTTCTTTGTTTCTTTAGATTAGGAGTATTAGTATAAGAAAATTTAGCAGGATTTTCATCACCTGGTTGTTCTTCCATCAGTTCATAATTCAGGCTTCTTCCATCAACCCTTGGTGGCGTACCAGTCTTCATTCTCCCACTTTCAAAACCAAGATCTTTCAATTGTTCGGTTATCCCTGTAGCGGCTTTTTCTGCAACTCTACCACCACCAAATTGTTTTTGGCCTATGTGTATAATGCCATTCAGGAAGGTGCCATTTGTAAGAACAACGGCCTTAGCTTTTATTTCTATCCCCAAACCTGTTCTTATACCGACTATATTCCCCCCTTTGACTAAGAGACCTGAGACCATATCCTGCCAGAAATCAACATTTTGGATTTGTTCCAACTTGTATCTCCATTCTTTTGCAAACATCATCCTATCGTTCTGCGCCCGTGGGCTCCACATAGCGGGCCCTTTAGAACGGTTTAGCATTTTAAATTGGATAGTGGTTAAATCCGTAATAATTCCTGAATATCCCCCTAAAGCATCAATTTCCCTTATTATTTGTCCCTTTGCAACACCCCCCATGGCCGGATTACAACTCATTTGAGCAATTGTTTGCAGGTTCATTGTTATGAGCAAAACTGATGAGCCCATATTTGCAGCAGACCCTGCTGCTTCACATCCGGCATGTCCGGCACCCACTATTATAATATCATATTCTTTAAACATGTAAAGACAAAATTAAAGATTTTCCTAGCAGTGTTTCATATGAAACCGGATGCTTTTAACTCTGCGGTTTCATGTGAAACAATATATTTTGTAATTGTTTTAGGGATTTATTTTCCAGAACCCGCATTTTTTTAGATGCACTCGCATTTTTATCGTCAAAGCCTAATAAATGCAGAACACCATGTATCATAACCCTATTTAATTCAGTATCAAACGTCTCGTTAAACTTCTGTGCATTTTCATCGACTCTTTCAATGCTAATAAAAACATCTCCATTAATAAGATGACCTGAATTATAATTAAAGGTTATAATATCAGTGAAAGTTTTGTGATGCAGGTGTTTTGAATTGAGATTAAATAAGTAATCGTCAGAGCAGAAAATGAAATTGAGCTTGCCGGGAAAATACCCATGCGCATTTATAGTATGCTCAAGCCATAGAATTATTTTTTTTCGATTTTTAAGTTTGAAATTTGGGTAAAGTATATGAAAATTTACCCTTGGCATCAGAGTTTAAATTGTATTTCTACAAAACTGCCGTCATTAGAAAAGATTACCATATCAGATAAGTTTTTCATCAAAAAAACACCTCTGCCACCAGTATTTTGAATATTCTCAGGAGCGGTGGGGTCGGGAAGATTTGTGAAATCGAAGCCATGTCCCTCATCTTCCACTGCACATACAACAAGGTTCTTCATTCTAAGGAGGTTTATCTTAACCTTTTTTTCTTTATCTGATTTATTTCCATGAACTATAGCATTGTTAACAGCCTCAGTAATTGCTACTAACATATTACCGTATATCTCATCTGTTATTTGATTATCACATCTAAAGGATTCAATAAATGGTTCTATTAATACAATGTTGTTGGGATCGGACACAAGAAGCAGCTGTTGCTCAGCTAAATGTTCAGTAACACTCATAGACTTATTTGCTAATTGACCTAAAATACTCTTCTACTAAATTTTTGTAAAAAGGTTTCAACTCCGGTGACATGGTTTTAAATAAATCTATTTCAGAGTTACGTTTTTTTATATATTCTTCAATTGCAGGAGGTAACTCTCTATTTACTTCTTTTGCAGTATTACTTTGACGCTCATTATCAGTTTTTCTTTCTCTTTCGGAATCAGCAGCCTCCAACAATCTGGTTAATATATCCTGTTGCCTTTTCAGCATTTCATCGGATAATAATTTATTTACAATATCCTCTTCTGTTTGATCCATTTTTTCAGCAATTTGCTGCAATTGTTTAGCAAGCTTACCATCTTCAGTATTTCCTCCTCCCAGCTCCTTAGCCATTTGTTGTAAAGCATCTCTTATTGCTGCCTGCTTAGCCGCCATTTCAGCAAGCTCCTTACTCATACCTTCTTTACTACCTTTTTGCTGTCCATTCTCCATTTCTCCTTTCATTTTTTTTAATTGCTCATTAAGTTGCTTTTGCATTTCCCCCATTGAAGGCAACTGAGATTCTCCACCAGGTTTTTGACACATTTGTGAGCCAGGCATTGACTGAGCCATTTGTTGCTGCATTTGTTGCATCACTTCATCAAGCAACAGAGCTAGATTATTATAACTTGTCATAGTTAGCTGCTGATACATGTTAGCCTGATTGATAGATCTTTCAGATAACTGTGATAAACTTTTATCAATATTATTATTTACAGACTCCATCTCACGAGTAATTGTTGAGCTTATTTGGAAAACTCTTTTAGCGAGTGCATACAAACTATCTTCGACAATTTTATTATCTTCTTTTATTTTTTGCTGATTGGCCATGAGGTCTACATACTTAGGATTGTTGGTTTTTGTGTTTTTCAATTCATCCATTAATGATTCCTGGTCTACAGATAGTTTTATCAGGTTGTCTAATAGCTGGCGCAAAGCATTCATATCTTCCTGCTGTTGTTGCATTTGCATTTGCTGCATTTGATTTTGCATGTTCTGAGCCATTTCTTTCATTTTTTGTGAAGCGTTTTTTTGACTTTGTGAAGCCTGCTTCTTTTGACTCTGCTGCAATTGCTCAGATGCTTTTTGCTGTTCTTCTTCCACCTGCTGTTCGCTTTGTTCAGTGTTTTCAAGATCTTTCTGATCTTCCAATTCTTTATTCATCTCTTCAAGCTTATCAATATCTTCTTGGATTTCATCAAACTTTTTGCTTATATCTTCTTGGTTTTCAATATTTTGCTCTTTTTCCGACTGTTTATTCTCAGTTTGTTCTGATGCATTTTCCTGTTCTTTTGCTAACTCATTTAATTTATCAACTGTTTCCTGCATCTTTTGCTCCATTTCAAGTTGTTTAAATAATTCAAGCATTCTATCAAGTTCTTTTTCAAGCTGCTCATTATTCATATTCATTTCCTGCATTTGCTCAAGAGATTGTTCTTTAGTTAGTTCTTCCAATAATTTTTGAATCTCCTCATACAGTTTTTTCATTTCATCAGTTAGAACTTCTTCAAACATTTCCTGAAGCTGTTCCTGTTTCTCTAAAATTTCAGGATTTGGTTCCATGTATTCTTTTTGCATGGAAAGATTTTTCTCGAACTCTTTTTTCAGATCTTCAATTTGCTGTTGCGCATTATTTTGTCTTTGCAAAAGATTTTCTAATTTCTTTTTATCGTCCCAATTCAATTCTTTTTTCTCCAATAATTTATCCTGCATTTCTTCGGTTTCTTTTTTTATAGCATCTAACTCACTTAACACATCTTCCAAACTATTTTTTATTTCTTCATTACTTTCTTCTCTTATTTCTTCAAGTTCTTCTTTTGTTGGAACAATATATTGCAATGCTGATGACCTTGTTGATTTACTTCCGTGTACACCATCATTATCCCACACTTCGAAAAAATAGGTTACACGATCACCCGGTTGTAAACTATATTGATGCAGATCGAATGCGTAATTAAAAGGATTTTTTAATGAAGTATTAATAAAAGAAATTTTTTCATCGCCCTCTTTTTTTGTAAATGTATTTCCTTTTACATCTGTTCCTTCTAATAAATAATGAAATTGTAAATTTTTAAATCCATAATCATCATTTATTTCTCCTGCAAAAAATAAAAACTTATCGTCTGTACTGTCAGCAAATTGTTGTACGTTTATTTGTGGGTATGCATCAGGAATTACATCAATGGAATATTGAATAGTATCATTACTTATTATTCTATTATTCGCAATACTGATTTTATACAATTGATTATTGAATATTTTTTTAGAGAATGAAAAATTATTTTTCCCATCTCTTGTTGCTTTTGTTTTTTCTGCAGGGAATATGAGATCAATTAATTCAGTATTTTCAGTATTGAAGATCCAGGACACATCAGTTCCTTCAGGTATTATCATATCTCCGGCATTTTTTAATATCTCGTCTTTTTTGCGGGTATAATCAGGATAATTTAAACGAACATCAAAATTTATAATTGCAGGTTTTGGAATAACTTCAAGTGTGTATTCTTTACTATTGAAACCATTGGCAATTAAATTAAACTCTGTATTGGAAGGAACTTTATTAAATGTAAAAGAAAATTCATCAGCAGAGTTTTTTATCATATTATAACTGCCGGTTGATGTTTCAACCATTACATTATCGGGCAATGCCTCGCCTGTAATTTTAATATTTAATTCGTAATCGTTATATTGAATTACTTCCAGGGTTTTATTTGAGATATTAAATTGAAAAGGCGCCTGTTTCTCGAAGAATGTATTGTTTCTTAATAACCTGTAATTACTGTCCCGCAAAATATCGGGCGATGCAAATAGAATAAAAATTAATACTGCCAGCGGTGGCAATGTATACTTTAAATACTTTTTGTTTTTATTGAGATTTATTGCAAGTGAAAAGGGAACGGGTTTTATTGTTTCTATTTTCTGATTTATACTTGCTTCAATAAGTTCTTTACTTGCAACGCTGTTTTCTGTTTCTTTTAATTGGAGTATGTTTAATAATTTATCTTCAACCTGGCTGAAATGTGCGCCAATTATTTTTGCTGCTGTGGCATGATCAATTTGTTTACCGAGTTTAAAATATTTAAAAAGGGGAGTAAGAATCCAGAGAGAAATAAAAACAACACTTCCTGCAATGAAGCTGTAAAAAAGAATTTTTCTTACATCTGTAGAAAAATAAAAATTGTATTCAAGAAAACTAAAGACGAGGTATATGCTGATTACAACTGCGCCAAAAAATAATGCACCCCGAACAAGTTTATTCAAATAAAATTTTCTTGTGAAGGCATCAAGCTTTTGAATAAGAAGGCTATAATTTGAATTTGTTTCCATTTTGTTATTCTTATAAATTGTGTTCCGGGAATTTGTATATACAATAATAACGGGTTTTTAGTGCAAAGGATGCTTCTGTAACGGAATTTAACAGTGGGATGTTTCCGGTTATTCCTCTTCTTCCATGTCTTCCATAAGACCATCCATTTCTTTCATATAATCTTCACCCAATATTGCTTCTATTGTAAAATCTACCTTCCACTCTTTTTCTATTTTCTTTACTTTATAAATCATTTCATCTCCATTTTCATCTCTTACATTTATTTCGGCCAAATCGTTATTAATGATCGTTTTTTCATGAACTATGACGAATCGGTAGTTGTCGGAAGAATCTGGGGCCATTTCAGCGAATCCTATTATCATATCTAACAACTCTTCACTTTCAGGAGTAGCTAAAAATTTTGCTTTTTCCCAATCTCTGTCGTTAATGGCGTTCAGGAAGTTTGTAACTGTTTCTTCAGGGGTGCTTTTTTTAACATCAAAAGAGAAGGCTGTTAAACTTAAGAGGATAAAAAGTGGTGCTATGAGCTTTTTCATGATCAATTTTTATGTGTGCATGCTATGAACGTAAAAGTAGAGAGTTTATAATACAAATTCCATAAAAAAAACCCGCACAGAATTTCTGTGCGGGTTTAAATTGTTTTAATAAGATTTATTTGGGCATATCCATCATTGAAGTGTCGCCTTCAATTGTAATATCATCACCCATATCTTCCATTCCTTTCATTGCATCGTCCATAACGTCTTCTACATTCATATCGCCCATAAGTGCTTCCATTGTAAAGTCAACTTTCCATTTGCCGTCTATTTTCTTTAATTTGTAAGCCATTTCCATTTCGTTGTCATCTTTAACGGTTACTTCTGCTGTTTCTCCTTCAATTTTTGTTTTGTCTTTTACAACATCAAATTTCATGGTGGCAGTGCTATCAGGAGCATTTTCTGAAAATCCTTTGATCATTTCAAGCAGTGATTCGCTTTCGGGTGTTGCATATTTTTTTGCTTCATCCCATTTTTTATCATTTACAGCGCTTAAAAAACTTTTAACTGTTGCTTCAGGTGTACCGCTGCTTGCACATGAGGCAATAAAGAGTACCGCAAAGATTGCGAGTACCGGAATAATTACTTTTTTCATTTACGTTTTAATTTTTTTTTGAAGGTTCAAAGGTATTACATTTAGCTTACAACCTCTAATTTAACTGATTAGTTGGGTGCGGCAGGCGTAAAGCGAATCTCTTTTTTTGTTTTGAGTTCTGTGTCACAAAAATGAAAATCAACAGGTGCATTATTAAATACTTCGGCTGATAACCTGCGGGTGTATTCTTCAGCAAGGGTTATAAAATTCGGGTCGTCTTCAACGCCGTCTTTTGATACCATGCGGAAAATATAGGTGCCGTTTGTTTTATCTATTTGTATGGATATTTCCTGCCCGCTAAAAAATCCATCATCTACTAAAAAATTACCGAGCTTGGTGGCTTCTTCTTCGGTTAAATTTTCTGTGTAGTATAATTCCCCCTCATTAAAAATGAGTTTTTTGCCGTAGTTATTGCATGCCGCAAGGCTAAAGAGGATGATAGATAAACAAATGGTTAGTTTAGGATTCTTCATAATTTTTATTTTTTAATGTGATAAAGGTAAAAGAAAACAGGTAAGCAAATAAAATATTTTGAGGGATGAAGTGCCATAAGAAAAACAGGTTAATTTAGATGGCAAATGGGCATACATGAGTGGGCTGAAAAACTGGTACTTCTGCAAACTGCCCGTATAAGCATAAGAAAATTAATTTGTGCTGATGTGCAGGATTATTTTATCATGTATAGTGATGCTGAGGCTATGCGCTACCGGGGGCAAATGCCCTTTGAGAAAATAGAAGATGCACAGGTTTCACTGAAGCAGGTGCAGGATGACTGGTTTGCAAACATAAAGTTCAGGGTGGCGCTTGTGTTAAAAGAAAGCAATGCGCTCATTGGCACTTTTCTTATTAAAAGTATTGAGGAGGATAGTTGTGAGATTGGCTATTCTTTAGATAAAAACTACTGGAACCAGGGCATTATGACGGAGGTTTGCCGGGCGGTGGTTTCCTTTTTACTGGAAGAGGCTGAAATGGAAACAATTTATGCGGTGGTAAGGGAAGGAAATGAAAGCTCGATGCGCCTTTTACAGAAACTACAATTTAAGCCGGCGGCACTGCAGTTAACCGGCGGCAAAAACATTTCATATTACTACAGGAAGAAGGAAAAAACGGCAGGTATGCATTGAAAGCGGCGCAGGCATTGACAGAATGGAGATCGGATAGGGCAATTTTGAAGTTTACGGACGTCATTTTGATTGTTATGGATACCATTTGTGTGAAAAATGATGACTTCCTTAAAAAATTGAATCGTATAAAAAAAATAACGCCGCACTGAGGAGTCTGTGCGGCGTTCCTATGAACCTGGCTTCTACAAACTTTATTGGATGATTATCTTTTTCAGTGTATTTCCCTCATTTGTGGTTACCTGAACAAAGTATTCACCCGCTGTTAAATTATCTACATTAACAATTTGCTTATTTACACTTCCTGTTGAAAAGGCATTTAAAATTCTGCCTGTAACATCAGAAATAATTATTTCATTTATTAATAATGAAGATGACTCAATTGTAAATTCATTATTTGATACAATTGTTGGATAAACATTTACTGCAGATGCTAAAAGATCTTCAACAGCAGATCCTTCTTCCACACCATAAGTTAATGCTTCGGCCGCAAGAGAAATTTCTTCACGGTTTAATTTTATTGCTTTTACCTCGCTGAATGCAAGAGTTACTTCAGAGGCTTCTGTTTTTCCGGTTATGTTATCAATAACTACAACATCAAGGGTTCCTATTTCTCCATTGCCACCTGTATTTTCACGATCGGTGCGCACAACGCCGGTAAATACCCGCATGTTATCAGCATCATTTACACTTAAATTGAGGCGGGTTTCTTCATTGGTGAACCAGCTATTTGTGTAATTTACTTTTAAGCTGGCAGCGTCAATATCTTCGCCTTCAACCGTAACTGTAAAACGCAAACCATAAATTTCATCTACCGAGTTTATGCCATCACCCAGCATAATTGGAATTTTATTTAACCCAATATGCAATATAGGTTCTGTTGGAGCAAAATATAGTGGAACATCACCGGCAGAAGTTTTTAATGCATTAAGCGGGTGATCTAAACCAAAATTATTTATTACCGCAGTTGTGTCATCATCATTAATAATTCCATCACCATTGCAGTCAGTCCATTTCAAATCATTAAGCACATACCAGAATATACTATCTTCTTCCATCCAAGCGCTGGAGAGTTTTGCTTCCCAGTCAATACCCATATCCATTCTTGAAGTACCTGTAGCCCCATAATTAATACCTATTTCAAAAAGATCATCGGCAGTTGCATACATATCATTGTTTGCATCGCCGGGCCAAACACAATTCCAAATACATTCAGGTAATGATCCATCAGCATTTGACTTTAAAATCGTATATCGCTGGTTGCAATCTTCCATGTACTGGCGTCCTGCAATTACATATCCGCCATCAGCAGTTTGTGCTGCAGACCAAACTTCTAAGCCGTTTCCAAATCCCCAATTACATCCCGGCAGAGGAATGAATATGGAATCCACTTCATTTCCATCTGCATCTGTTACCCAGCCATGTGAACTCTGATCACCATGATCCTGCGTCCATACAATATAGTTATCAGTTCCTAATTCAATAGCACCTGAACCTTCTTCCCAGGAAGCACCGTGATTGTAATATTTCACCCATTCGAGTGTTCCGTCAGAAGCAATTTTGCGCAATGAACCTGCATAAACAAATGCATCTGCTGATGAACCTGAAAGCAGATAGCCGCCATCAGAAGTTTTACTTAAGCCATCGTTCCATGTATTATTGTATTCCCAGATACCTGTTCCGTGAGGATAAGCCTGATCCCATTCCAAATTTAGTCCGCTGTCAAATTTATGAAGTGTTCTTGTGTCATTGGTGCCTGCTGAAAAAGCAAAACCACCATCATCAGTAGAAACTATTCCTGATTCCTGGAAATCAAAATAACTCCAGCCCCATCCGCCTGTTGTATCAGCATCAAATGAAAAATTACTTAAAAGATCTCCGTCTTCCGAAATTTCAGAAAAATGATATTGAAGATCATCAGATAAACCTCCCAGAATAAATCTTCCATCAGATAGCTGAGTTATTTGACCGCCATAGTAATAAAAGAAACCTACTGTATTATACCAACTTTCATTTGTCCATTCAACAACACCATCATCATCTAATTTATAAATAATAGGCCCGTCATAATTATAACCCATTAACACAACGGCACCGCCACCTGAAACAGGTAATATAGAACTTCCCTCCGCATATCCTGCAAAACCAATAGGCGCAGCACCTTTCCAATCCAATGTTCCATCTGTATTTAGTTTTACAACATAATTTGATAGCACATCCGACCAATCAGCCATTTCGCCACCATAACCAACAGACCAAATACTACCGTCGGCAGCTTCAGATATATCTTCCATCCAGTGCCCATAGCCTGCATAGCCCCAGCTTTGAGCGAAAGAAAATTGTATGTTCATCATGAGGAATGATGCGATAATAAGTGTAAATAGTTTTTTCATAATAGTAAAAGAGTTTATAAAGTTACAGAGACAATTATACAGATACAAAGGTTACGCAGCATTTGCTTAAAAGAAAGAACATTATTTTGGCGAAATAGGGCAATGCTCTATGTACTGGGAAATCAAGTGTTTGATTTTGTGCAGATTAAAACAACAACTTTATAAATTATATAGAAAAATCGGTAATGACTTTTCAGCCATTACCGTATTGTCTCTGTAACTCTCACCTGCTTTAGCGGGTTATGAGTAATTTTTGGGAGAGGATGGTATTGTTTGTTTGTATTTTTAATTCATAGATGCCATTTGGAAAATATGCTACTGATAATTTTCCAGAATTTATTTCTTCCTGTGAAAATTGTTTTATTAATTTTCCGGTGAGATCATACAAATGAATAATGGGTGATGAGTAATCAGTATTATTTGTTTGGAGATAAATAAATTCACTGGCAGGGTTTGGATAAATAATAAAATTATTTTCAGTCGCATTATTATTTATTGATGTGAGCAAATGAAATGTATAATCACTTCCGCTTACTATTATCTCTTCTTCATTATTTTTTATTACACGGATATTATTAATTGAAATGGTTACTTCATCATCTGCTGTTTCCCTGAATAATTTTCCTGCGATATTATCAATCACTACAATTTGTAATGTTCCAATTTGTCCGCCATCTTCCACATTTGTATGATCAGTTCTTGTAATGCCGGCATCTAATGTTTTTATTTCGGGAAATAATTTTTGCATCGTTAATAATTCATCACTTGTTCCAATCCAGCAATCATCAAAATTCATTTCTAATGTCGTTGAATCAATTACTTCATCATCACTCCATGTAATGGAAAATTTAATTCCATATAATTCAACAGGATCAATATCATCACCCAGCATAACCGGAATTTCAACTAAACCTAATGGTAAAGTATCTGATGGAGGTAATAAATATATTTCAGGGGATCCGCCGGTGGTTTTAAATGAATATATTTCATGTTCAAGTCCGTAATTTAAACTTATTGCAAGTGTATCATCATCATTAATAATCCCATCACCATTGCAATCAGCATATTTATAATTTGTTCCGTCTGCTAAAGTATCAGTCCATACATCAGCCGTGTGCGCATACCAGAAATTATCAGCAGATGTTCTTTCGGGTCCTATTGAGCTATAAGTAATTCCGAGTGTAAGCAGATCATCCATGTTTGCAATGCTATCGTTGTTTGCATCGCCGGGCCAGGTGCAGTTGAAGATGCAGGGGAGAGAGTCATCCGGAGATAATTTTATAACTGTGAGGTAAGTAGTGTCTTCAATCCAATCAACAGGATTTAATTTCATACTACCAAATAATAGAATATTGTTATCAATTGTACTTATAGAATTATAATTTTCTTCATATGGTTCTACAGGCAAATATTTAAATTGGGTTTGGAAATTTATTGAACCGTCTTCATGTAAGTGAAATAACTCGTAATATGAGAAAGGAATAGTAGTAGAATCCCGTGCGCTGCATAACAATATTATTGTTTCATCGGATTTTTCACATAAATCTATCGGCTCTGAGTAAGCAGAGGAGGTATTATAAGAATAATTCCATAAAGTATTTCCAAGGGTGTCAACTTTTATTAAATATACAATTGAGCTATCTGCATCAGGTTCAACTAATGAATAAATTGGGGAATTTCCATAAAACAAATAATTACCATCTGAAAGGGAAAGAATTTTTTTAATATATACACTATCCGGAACTGAGTATATTTTGGACCAGGTATTTTCTAATTCAGAATTAAATCTACATAAAAATAAATCTGTCAAGTCATCGTTAAAATTTGCTCGTCCGCCTATTATAAAACCATTATCCGGCAGGTGAATTACATCACTTATGTCATCATCCGATTCATAAGGGTATCCAGTATAATCACTCACATCGTGCATTTCATCAAGCAAGATTTCACCTGTAGGGGATAACGTAGAAAAATTGAAAGCGGGATCTGCTGTATGATCAATTTTTCTGTCTGTATAAATAGAATTAAAGTTTCCATCATTATTTTCATAGGTAAAAACAAAAGGATCCGTAGATACCCAAAGGGCATAATCATCAAAGTATGAATCGGTTTGCCATATTTCATTTCCTTCAGAATCTATTTTACATAACCAAACATCATGTGGAAGATTAGCCCCAATTAAGAAGCCGCCATCAGAAGTTAGTTCGATGCTTGTTGGATTTAATATTTTATAATCTCCCGAAACAGAATAGCCAAAATTATTTTCCCAAATCAAAGTTCCATCAATATCGAATTTTGCAACATATATTTTTCCCTCAATTCCGCTTTCCCAATTTTTGAATTTTCCACACATAACAATTTTTCCATCGGCAGATATTGTAGAAATTGAAGCCTCCCCCCATCTGTAATCAGAAAGAGTCCCTTTCAAATAACTCCATCCCCATTGCCCAAACGTATTTTCATAACCAAACATCAGGATAATAGAGATCAAAAGTATTTTCAATTGTTTCATAGATTGTATTTCTTAAAGTTACAGTATTATTTCCGGGTATATTAATACTGCAAATATCCGGTGGTTAACAGGGAATAAATAGAAGGCTATTTTAAATAAATAGGATTCAATAAAAGGAACACAATATCTAAAGCACTGAAATTCATAGGTATAATTTTACTACCCTTGCAGTTTATAGAAAAAGAAATCCCGCCGAATGGGCGGGATTATTCTTGTCTCTGTAACTCTATTACCTGTTTTTAGCGGGCAATGAGTAATTTTTGGGCCGTAACTCCCTGTTCAGTTTTTATCTTTAATTGATAAGTACCATTTGCAAAACCACCAACTAATAATTTTCCAGATTGTATTTCAGTATTAGAAAATTCTTTTAATAATTTTCCCGTTAAGTCATACATAGA
>JACMJP010000193.1 GCA_014380545.1 Chitinophagales bacterium
ACTCATGGGAGCAATTTTTTTAAATATTCCGGACCCGATCATTGAGCTGATTACAAGCAGAATTGCTGTGGTAAGTCCGAGCGCTCTTTTTAGTTCGGGTTTGTTCATTGCGTAAGATTAATAAAAAATGTCAAGAGTTAGACGTCAGTAGTTAATGACCGTTGTAAATGAAATCGCTTTTATTTCGTCTATGACATCTAACTTCTGATACCTGGCATATTATCTTTGCGCAAAATTTTTAAAATGAATGGTCAAAAGATTACAATCCAAAATGGAAAATTAAATGTTCCTGATAATCCCGTTATTCCTTTTATTGAAGGTGACGGAACAGGTCCTGATATTTGGAAAGCATCGGTAAAAGTGTTTGAAGCTGCAGTGGAAAAAGCATATGGCGGAAAAAGAAAAGTAGAATGGATGGAAGTGCTTGCCGGGGAAAAAGCATTTAATAAAACAAATAACTGGCTACCTGATGAAACGCTGGATGCATTCAGAGAATATTTAGTGGGGATTAAAGGACCCTTAACTACACCTGTAGGCGGTGGCATGCGTTCGTTAAATGTTGCGTTGCGACAAATTCTGGATCTATATGTTTGTTTACGCCCTGTGAGATATTTTGCTGGTGTTCCTTCGCCAGTAAAACATCCTGAATTAGTGAGCATGGTTATTTTCAGGGAGAATACAGAAGATATTTATACGGGAATTGACTGGCAGGCAAATGGAGAATTAGCGACGAAATTTTTAATATGGTTAAAAGAAAATGCTCCTAAGGAATTTGAAAAAATTCGTTTCGGTGATAAGGATAAATCCCAAAAATGGCAAAATTATTTAGAGAAAATTGGCGCACCGCATCGGGAATTAGATGCAATGGTTGGTATTGGAATTAAACCTGTTAGTTTTTTGGGAAGTGAAAGATTAATTCATTCCGCAATTGCGTATGCAATTAAAATGAATCAGAAAACTGTAACCATCGTGCACAAAGGAAATATTATGAAATATACTGAAGGTGCATTTCGTGATTGGGGTTACCAGGTAGCAAGAGAAATGTTTGGAGCAATACCATTAGATGGTGGCCCATGGCATATAATTCCGGAGGGGAAACCCGGTGCAGGAATTATTATTAAAGATGCAATAGCTGATATTACATTACAACAGGTATTAACAAGACCGGAAGATTTTGATGTTATTGCAACTTTAAATTTAAATGGTGATTATTTAAGTGATGCATTAGCTGCACAAGTTGGTGGAATTGGTATTGCTCCCGGAGCAAATATTAATTACATTAGTGGTCATGCAATATTTGAAGCAACACACGGCACTGCTCCAAAATATGCAGATCAGGATAAAGTAAATCCGGGTTCAGTTATTTTAAGCGGGTGCATGATGTTTGAATATCTCGGATGGAAAGAAGTGGATGATCTTATTATTAAAGGATTGGAAAAAGCAATTGCAGATAAAAGAGTAACTTATGATTTTCATCGTTTAATGGAAGGGGCAACGTTATTAAAATGCAGTGAGTTTGGTGATGAGATAATTAAGAATATGTAATTAATTTTTTATGTATGAAGGGGAATAGCACTTAGCTATTCCCTTTTTATTTTACTTTTGATTTCATGCCTATCCAACCCAAGCTCAAACTCTTTGACCTCACAATGATTGTTGTGAGTTTGGTAATTGGTGTTGGCATTTTCAGAACACCCGCTATTGTTGCTGAAAAATCAGGAACAGAATTTATATTTTTTACAGCATGGATATTTGGTGGCATTATTTCTATTTGCGGAGCACTCACTTTTGCGGAGATTGGTGCTAGGCTCCCGGTAGCCGGGGGTTATTATAAAATATTTTCCTACGCCTATCATCCTGTCTATGCTTTCATGCTCAACTGGAGCCAGGTAATAATTAATGCAGGAAGCGGCGCAGGTGTTGCAATAATTGGTGCAGAATATATTACGCCTGTTTTATTTCCTGCTGCTTCACATCCTGAAACAATCATTAAGATAATTGCAGTTTCTATCATTCTCATTTTATTCGGAATAAATTATCTCGGAATTAAAATGGGCGCAAGAACACAAAATGTGTTAAGCATTTTAAAAATTGTTTTGATCACCATTTTTTGTTTTGCAGTCTTTGGAAATCATAATACTCAATCAACTCAGATCGCTGAATCCCTGCCCGGCCTGGAAGCGGGAACCAATCAACTTAATTTTGCCCAGGCTTTTGGTATTTCACTTATCTCTATCTTTTTTACTTATGGAGGTTATCAGCAAACGGTAAATTTTGGTGCTGATGTTGAAAATGCAAAACGCAATATTCCTAAAGCAATATTTTTCGGAGTCGGTATTGTGATTGTTTTGTATTTATTAATCAATATTGCTTATGTAAATGTGCTGGGCTTTGAAAACATGAAAGCTTCACCGCTCATTGCAAAAGAATTAGCTGAAGCATTTTTCGGAAATATTGGTGCAACAATTATTTCTATAGTTTTATTTATTTCTGTGCTTGGGTTCCTGAATACATCAGTCATGAGCAACCCAAGAGTATATTATGCAATGGCTGATGAAAAAATTCTTCCGCCTATTTTCAAAAAGGTAAATACAAAAACCCAGGTTCAGGAATTTGGGCTTACGTTTTTTATAACCATCATGATCGCTTCTGTTTTCCTGTTGGGTAATTTTGAAGATATCATTAATTATGTTTTATTTATTGATAGCATTTCATTGGCAAGCGCCGCCGCAGCAATTTTTATTTTGAGAATTAGATCAGATAAAAACTATAATGGCTTTAAAATGAAATTATATCCAATTGTTCCGGCTTTATTTATGATCACTTTATTGTTTGTTACTTACAACACAATTATTGCAGACAGTCAATCTTCTTTTTACGGCTTTTTGATTTTTATAGGAGGATTTCCCTTATATCATTTAATGAAGAAAATAATTCTTCACAGATAACCTGATCTTCGCAGAGGGTATCTGTGTTTAATGCACTATTTGCCGGAAACTTCAATAATTGTATGCAACATCTTATCCCACCCAAATCTTTTCTTTTCTTCTTTAATACTTGCTTTAAAATAATCTTTTCTGTTTACTTCATAAAAATCAATGATCGCATCTGCAATATCTTTTTCATTTGACTCTACAACATAACCAACTTTTTTATCAGGAACTATTTCCGCTAAGCCACCCACATTGGTTACGATCATTGGTGTTTCAAAATGATAAGCAATTTGAGTAACCCCGCTTTGTGACGCATGTTTATAAGGTTGTACAACTAAATCAGCTGAACAGAAATAATATTTAACATCCTCATCGGCTATAAAATGATTGAATTGATGAATACGGTCTTCAAGTTTTAATTCTTTTATGATATCCTGATATTTCTTTTCAACCGTATAATATTCACCCGCAATTATTAATTCAAGGTTTTGAGTTTTTAATCTTTCATCAGCAAATGCTTTTAGCAATAAATCCAAACCTTTATATTCTCTTATAAATCCGAAAAACAAAACATATTTTTTATTTACATCAACATTTAATTTTATGCAGGCCTGCTCTTTTGAAATTTTTTCACCAAAATTATCAAACAGGGGGTGAGGATTAAATGCAACAGGTTTATTTTTAGTAAACTTTTGCAGATCGGTTTTCACATTTTCACTCATTACTACAAAAGCATCAACTTGTTTTACAAAATATTTTGTAAAAACGGCATCATAAAATTTTCTTTCATGCGGAATAATATTATCTGCAATGCAGATCACTTTTGTTTTTTTATTTTGCTTTGCAATTTTTGCTATTGTTCCAAAACAGGGAGCCATAAAAGGCATCCAGTACTTGATGATTAAAAGATCAGGAGCAAGCTTTTTTATTTCTTTGCCTACTTTTCTCCAATTAACAGGATTGACTGAGTTTACTTTTCTTATAATTTTTAAATCGTGTGGAGCGGGTGAAGTTGAATATTGCGTTTTACCGGGGAATAAAAAGTTGGGGTATTGAAGTATAAATG
The DNA here is from genome assembly GCA_014380545.1 of Chitinophagales bacterium. Taxonomy (GTDB): domain Bacteria; phylum Bacteroidota; class Bacteroidia; order Chitinophagales; family BACL12; genus JACMJP01. The sequence continues at coordinate 4,000 of JACMJP010000193.1, forward strand.
TAAAAATTTCGAATTTGTGGTGGTGTGCAATAAATTCTTTTGCAAGCCTTTCATTAAATGAAGCAAGACCTCCACGATACGGATACGCAGTGCCAACCAATACACATTTCATTAAATGCCAAGTTGTTTATCAATTTGATAATTATTTCTGTCCTGAGAATTTCTTGAGATCATTTCTGCAATAAATCCACCTATAAATAATTGCACACCAACTATTATTAAAACCAGGGCAATATAAAACAAAGGCTGATCTGTTACCTGGCGGTATTTTTCTCCACTATTAAGTTTAATTAATTTATCAACTATAAGCCAGATTGTAATTCCGCCACCAAATAAAAATGACAATACACCCATTGTTCCGAATAAGCGCATTGGGTTTTTCCCAAACCGCAAAACAAAGGATAAAGAAATAATATCCAGGAACCCATTAATAAATCTCTCCCAGCCAAATTTTGTTCTGCCATATTTTCTGGCTCTGTGCTCAACTATTTTTTCACCTATTTTTTTAAAGCCCGCACCTTTTGCTATCATCGGAATATAGCGGTGCATTTCGCCATACACTTCTATATTTTTAATTACATCTTTACGATATGCTTTTAATCCGCAATTGAAATCATGTAATTTAATTCCGCTTATTTGTGTAGTAACCCAATTAAAAAATTTTGAAGGAATTGTTTTTGAAATCGGGTCATGTCTTTTCTTTTTCCATCCGCTCACAAGATCATAATTTTCTTCAGTGATCATTTTATAAAGTGAAGGGATTTCATCGGGGCTGTCCTGTATATCTGCATCCATGGTAATGATAACATCTCCCTGTGCAGCTGCAAATGCTGAATGAAGTGCTGCTGACTTACCGTAATTTCTTCTGAATTTAATTCCTTTGATGTTTTTATTTTTTTCATGCAGTGTTTGAATTACCTTCCATGAATTGTCTTTGCTTCCATCATCAACAAAAATTATTTCATAACTGAAATTATTTTCACTCATTACCTTGTCGATCCATTCAGCTAACTCGCTGAGCGATTCCTCTTCGTTGTATAATGGAATTACGATGGAGAGTTGCATTTATCTTTTTGCTCTTTGTGTGAATGCAGCGGCAATTAATGAATTTATTGCCCCCATAATAGGGTATATAACCATTGTTGAAATAAAAATACCTAGTGGGGACACCATCCATCTTGTAACCTTTAAACCCATTTCAATCTGATCTTCCGGCAGAGCCTGTTCCCGCATACTTTGTTCAGCAAGCCTGAGCATGTCTTCATGCGCATTCGGAAAAATTAATATATAAAATATTAAATTAAAAATTGCATAAATAATAGCCACCCATAAACTCACTTTAAAACCCGTCATAAAGGCATCACCAAAGGAAATAATTCCTCCATTCGATTTTTCTTTTACCTGGTTTTGTGTAAAAATTATGAATACAAACATGATTAGCATAAAACCTATCCAAAAATACCTGCTTGCATCAAGTAACTGTTCCTGAAAAAAATGCGTAACTACTAAAATAATAATAAATATGGCAGACAATGCTATAGCATTTTGTCTGATTATTTTTGATGCAGGTGTTCCCTGGAATTCCTGGATATTATCAATACGTTCTTCCATAGTTATAAAATTTTAAATTGGTCATTATTTATTACTGCCAATGCTTTTCCTTTTAATGGTTTCCCGATAAAAGGATTATTTGCTGACTTAGATCTGAGGTTTTCTTTTGCAAATATCCATTCTGTATTTGCATCAAATATTGTAAGATCTGCTCTTCCATTCACTTCAATTTTTGGCAGAACGATATTAATATTATTTCTCGGATTAGATGTTATTTTCTTAATTAATTTTTCCACAGATAAATATCCATCCAATGCATACATGGCTGCACCAAATGTTGCTTCCAGTGTTTCCATACCAAATGCTGCATATTCAAATTCAACCGACTTTGCATCCAGTTCATGCGGCAAATGATAAGAACAAATTGTATCAATTGTACCATCCACCAAACCTTTTTTTAATGCTTCAATATCTTCTTTTGTTCTTAAAGGCGGATTCACTTTATAATTTGTATCATAATCATGCAAAACACTTTCATCAAAATATAATTGATATGCGCTTACACTTGCAGAAATATTTAAATTTTTCTTTTTTGCATCTCTTATTAGTTCGACAGATTCCTTAGTACTCACACATGCAATATGCAATTTTGCGTTTGTATATTCTGTTAATTTAATATCCCGCATCACCATAATTTCTTCCAGTACATTTGGAATTCCATACATACCGAGCTGCATACTCATCACCCCTTCATTCACATTTGCATTGCCAACAATTTTATAATCATTCGGTATATTAATTATTGTCCCATTAAATGGCTTTACATATTGCAATGCCCTTAATAAAATACCAGCATCACTTATTGCATGATCGGCATCTGTAAAAGCAACAGCACCGGCATTGCGCATATCATACATTTCAGTGAGTTCTTTTCCTTCACAATTTTTTGTAACTGCAGCAAGCGGTAAAATATTAATTAAATGATTTTTTGATTTATTGATGATATATTCAATCTCTGACTTTGAATGTAAAGCAGGTTGTGTTGAAGGCATTACACATACATTTGTAAATCCGCCCTGCATTGCAGCATTTGCTCCGCTTATAAGATCTTCTTTTTGTTCATAACCGGGATCATTAAAATGGGCTAACAGATCAAACCAGCCTGTTGAAATATATTTCCCTGCATAATCAAAAACCTGTGCATTTTCTATTACAGAAATTGTATCTGCAATTTCAGCAATAACACCTTTTTTAATGCGAATATCTTTAACGGAATGATTGTGCGGAGAATTTGTATCAGTGATGGTTACGCCTTTAATTACGATGTGCATCTTATTTTTTCTACGGCATGAATCGAATGATTAATATTTCGATCGCTAAAAAAAGCAAGGCAAATATAAGACAATATTTCCAAAGCGGTTTCCCCTGTTGCATTTGTGCTACTACTCCCGATAAATTTTGTTCAGGTTTATCTAAAATAGAAATATTATCTGCTGTATATTTTTCTTTCAGTTCATCAACAGAATAAAATGAAAGATCACTTTCAGTGCGATCATAATTCATTGCCAAAGATTGACTAATGGAATTACCGGTAATAGAATAAATGCCTGCATCTTTTGCATAATTACTTACATCAATTTCTGTATTGCTGCCGCTTTTACGCATGGACGGAATAAATTCTATGGCTTTATTTTTTACAGTTACTGTTTGATCCGTTGCTAAATTCAGCGAAGGAATTTTTATCCATTGTTCTTTACCAATAATTACATACAGCGGGGCATTCTTCATACTCATAATTGCGAGACGATACATGAAAGGAACAAAAATTCCACCCTGAACAGGAAGATCAGTTACCGTTCTATCAAGCGGAACGGCGGTTAAATAAATATTTCCATTGCCTGACTTGTATTTTGAAAGAAGCGGTTTGGTATCTGCGCATTGCAAAATAATTTCCTCCATGCTTCTGCTGTTTGCATCAATGGAAAAACTTTTATCAGCATAAGGTAATGATAAATTTTTAGGGAGATTTTGAAACACATCAGTAAAAATTTCTGCGTTCACATTTATTGTTGTAACATTTCTGCGTTGTGAAATCAGGTTACCAAAAATTGCAGTTTTATTATTTGTTAAAAAAGAATTGATAGAAGTAATATCCTGGTCTAATGCCGGAATTATTAGTATTGTTGCACCTTCTTCTATTTTTTTATTCAGTGCATCTGCTAAACCGCTTGAAAAAGAAGAAACTTCATTCAGGATAATTAAATTAAACTGATTCAGGCTATTAAAATCAATTTGTGTTGCAGCATATTTCTGATAAAAAAATAATGAATTATTATAAATTGAATTGATAAAACTATTTTCTGAGTTTCCATTAATTACTAAAACAGGAATCTTTTGTACCGGCTGATATGTAAAATAAAAAACATCATCAAATGTAATTGGATAATCAGTAATAGATAATTCACAATTCTGGGTGCCCGTTATATTCATTGTAAATTGTAACGTATCTGTAACCGAACTTTTTGCGGCAACGGAAATATCTGCAATGCCCTTTGTCTGATCATTAATTTTTAGCTGCACACTTGCGTTTTCAATATTTTCAGAACCAAAATTTTTTACAGTAAAACATAACTGTGATTGTTGATTTAGCATTTGTACAGGATCTGTGAACCACACACTGTCAATAGAAATATTTCTTTCTTCATTTCCCTGCAGAGGGACAAGTGTGAAATTGTAGAGAGAATCATTTTCAAAATCAGAACTATTTTTTTGAAAATCACTCAATATATAAATGGTCTTTTCATCACCCAGTGCTGACAAAATATCCTTTTGCCTTTTTGTTACATCATTTAAATTTCTTAGCGTAGCTGAAATTTGAACACTTCTTATCATCTCCAGCATTTCTTCTTTATTTACTAATCTTTGTTGCCTTGCTTCAAAATCATTTGTCAGTAGTTGAAACTGATCATCAACATTATATGCGTCTGCAATTTCTTCAGCTTTTATTTTTGCTATCTCCAATAATTGTTGACCGTCATGCATCGCCTCCATGCTAAAAGAGTTATCTATATAAATACTTAATGTACTGGTTGCGGATTGGGGGTTTTGAATTTCTGATTTAATATACGGCTGGGTAAATGCGAATATGAGAAAAGCCAGTGCAAGCAATCTTGAAAATAAAACCAATAAATGTTTTAGGCGGTTTCTTGTTGCAGTTTCTTCCTGTATATTGCGCAGAAATTTTACATTCGTAAAATAAATTGTTTTAAATCTGCGAAAATTAAATAAATGAATAATTACAGGAATCGCTAAAGCGAATAGTGCAAACAGGAACCCGGGAAAAAGAAAACTCATGGCTTCAAAGATAAAATACGTTAATGGATATAAACACGGATTAATAAATGAAATTGCTTATTTCACAAAAAATAACAGATATAAAATGATTAATATGCTTTGCCGGATAACTTATATTTGCAGGAATTCGGGATGTAGCTCAGTCCGGTAGAGTATGCGTCTGGGGGGCGCAGGGTCGCAAGTTCGAATCTTGTCATCCCGACTATTTTTATTTTGAAATCTTTGAATTATTGAATTAAATCCCTAATCTTTGATAAATAATTAACCTTTTCATCAGCCTGGTGGCATGATTTTAGAAAGGTAGGCGGTATCAAAAAACAAATTAAATAATCTAAATTAAACTTAGCAATTATGAAAAGAATAGTTTTATTAACAACCCTTACACTCACGATCTTTGCGACACAGATTTTTGCGCAAAGCACTACAACTGATACAGATAAGAAAGAAAAGAAGGCGAAGCTTGAAGAAAAGTACGATAGTAAACCTGCTGCCAAAGAAGCTGTAAAGGAACATAAGATAGAAAAAAGAGAAGATGCTGAGGTAAAAGAAAGTGGCAGGAAAGGTGACCTTATTGAAAAATACGGTAGCGAAGAAGCAGCTAAAGAGGCATACAAGGAACACAAGGCTGAGAAAGCTGAAGGTGTAACAGATGCTGACCGTGAAGCAAAAAAGCAAGCGTTGATAGAAAAATACGGTAGTGAAGAAGCAGCAAAGCAAGCCGTGAGAGAGAAAAAAGTTGAAAAAGCAGGAGCTAAAAAAGCGAATCTTAAATCAAGTCCGGAGAGAAAGAAAAAAATAGAATAAGCACTTATTTAAATTATAAAAGATCCTTCCCAATCGGGAGGGATTTTTTTATGCATGCTGATAAAGAAATAGGATAAATAAAAATATCCAGAGGAAATCAATAGTATGCCAGTAGTGTGTGAGCAAACGAAGTCTTATATACTTCGTTTCATCACTTAGAAATAGTAAAGCGCTTACCTCATCCTGTATGTTTTTTTTCATGCGAAAAACCGCAACAATTAAAAAAATAATTCCTGCGATAATATGTAGCCCATGCAGCCCGGAAAGAATATAAATATAGCTTGATGAAGGAGTGTCTGCAAGGGTAAATCCGGCTTTTTGCATTTGCATCCAGCCCATATATTGACAAATAAGAAATCCAACAGCAAAGAATAGTGCTATCAGCATAAATTGTAAAATTGTTTTCGGCTTATCCTTTTTATAAAATTGGTGGCATTTACGGAGGGAAAAACTAATAATTATAACACATACAGAACTCAACCAAAATATTTTTGGCAGGCGAAAATCTTCCCATTTATCCTGGTTCAGGCTGAACAAATAACCATAACATAATCCGAGGAAAAGAATTACAATTCCCGCAAGTAACAAATGCACAATAAGTACGAGCGGGTTTTTAGAAAATTTTAGTTGTTCTGATGATCTGTACTGCTGCACAATTTATTTTTTGGATACATCAAAGTTAAAAATGGTTTCAAATTTTTGTAAACTTCATTTCCTGAAAGAATAATTTCATCTCTAACCCATAATTTTACAAATCAATATAATACCATGCGTTACATCCTTTTGTTTTTGATACTTGTTACGACTTCTGTTCATACTTCTGCTCAGCATCTGCCTCAAAAGAAAAAAAAGAAAGGATATTATTATATATCTGTTGATAGCGGCTTTGTGGAAAAAGAACCAGAAAGAGGAGCAGTACTAAACGCATTTTATGAAAAAGATACACTTATAAAAATTAGCTGCTGGTATGGATTTAATTTTGGCGACCTGCGAAGGGACTTTCATTATTGGAATGACAAGCTTATTATGGTTACAGAAATACAGCGACTATATAGTTACACTGAAACAAAACCTGTAGACTTTGATACAATAAAACCAAATTTTGAAGGAAGATATTTATTTGAAAACGGGAGATTGACGAGCGTAAAACAGGACGGTTCTTTTAGTTTTATGGATACACCTGCAGACAAGGATAGCATGCAAAATACATTTATAATCATGAGCAATAATTATAAGCAACTGGCAGAAAATGAAAGAGCGAATAAAAAGAACAGGAAAAAGATGAAAAAAAGCAAATCATAAAATTGTATTTTAGCAACAATAAAATCTAAAGACAACTATGGGTTATAATTTATTAAAGGGAAAACGGGGAATAATTTTCGGGGCATTGGATGAAAGCTCTATTGCATGGAAAGTAGCAGAGAAATGTTTTGAAGAAGGTGCAACATTTACCCTTACAAATGCACCGATTGCTATGCGTATGGGTGCTATTAATCAGTTAGCTGAAAAATGTAAAACAGAAATTATTCCTGCCGATGCAACAATTGTTGAGGATCTTGAAAAATTAATTGATCAGTCAATAGAAAAATTGGGCGGTAAAATTGATTTTATTTTACATTCCATTGGCATGAGTCCGAATGTTAGAAAGAATAAACCTTACACGGATCTGAGTTATGATTTTCTTATGAAGACATTAGATGTAAGTGCCGTGTCATTTCATAAAGTAATTCAAAGTGCATATAAAAAAGATGCAATGAATGAATGGGGGAGTATTGTAGGGCTTACATATATTGCTGCGCAGAGAGCATTTCCAAGTTATAGTGATATGGCGGATGCTAAAGCTACATTGGAAAGTATAGCAAGAAGTTTCGGATATCATTATGGTAAACTGAGAAAAGTGCGTATCAATACAGTTTCTCAGTCTCCAACATGGACAACCGCAGGAAGTGGTGTAAAAGGATTTGATGCATTTTTTAAGTATGCAAATACATTGTCGCCTCTTGGTAATGCAAGTGCTGAAGATTGCGCCAACTATTGTGTGTTTTTATTCTCTGATTTGAGCCGGATGATAACCATGCAAAATTTATTTCATGACGGAGGATTTTCAAGTACAGGAGTGAGTGAGGAAATTATGGAGATGATGAGTGATGGGAAAGAGGATTCGAAGATTTGAACAAAGTAAATAGGTTATAATAATGCTATCAATTAGTTTTACAAAAACAGATTGTCTTATTATTTTTAGTATTAGCTCGCTAAATATGATGAAAGGCGGCGTAGATATTTCGGAAATCATGCTTCGCTGTGATGCAATTAATAAATCCGTACCGACACCTACTGAGTTTGAATCGGCAATTACAAAATTCCAAAAGGCTGAATTATTAAAAATTGAGAATGGCTTGTATGTAATGCTACCTCATTACAATGAATTAATAAATAATCCAGGAAACAATTTTGATTCTGTCTTCCTGGAATTGGACAAATTACATAGTAAACTAAATGAATTGAATCTGTATGATAACAAACCTGATTTTGAATTTAAGTTACAACCTCAAGCGTATGAAGAAGCTCGCAAAAAAAACGACAAGGTTTTCCATGAGCTGATGGATAAAATTAAAAGAGGAGAGATTTAGAATGAATAAACTTTTAACAACCCTCATTTTAGCATTTACATATAATATTTATTTTGCTCAAAACTGTGAGTTATAGTTTAAAATCCACGATTGCGGATTTTCTTCTGTTGATGTGAGTAATGAAATTATGGAGATGAAAGAAATAAAGTAATTATTATTCAACCATAAATTTCTTAGAATAATAGTTATTTCCCGAATCATGATATTGTATAAAATACATTCCCTTGCTCCATGTTGAAATATCAATTGTAAGGAATGTATCCTTTATTTCAAATTCGGGCATTACCTGGTGATTCATGCTGAAGAACCGTACTTTTCCTGTGATAGGTTTCTCTGATAACTGAATTATAAGGTGTCCTGATGCAGGATTGGGATAGACAGTTACATTTTCAGCATCTATAGCATGCTGAACTTGAATAATATTCGAATAAATAAATGAACCATCCTGATCTGTAATTTTTAATTTGTAATAATATTTTTCACTGAGCGGGTTTATCGCATCATCTTCAAATGTATATTCAATTTCCTCTGAAGAAAATCCGGCAGCATCTACTTTTCCAATTACAAAATAATTTATCCCATCTTCACTTTTTAATATTTCAAAATACGCTATATTATTTTCTGATGCAGTAATCCAGTTTAATTGTATGGCATGCCCTAGATCAAGTCCGGTAAAAGAAATTAAATTTAAAGGTAATATTATCCCTGACTGGGTATATTTTGCTATATACGCATCAAAAGAAAAACCAGTTACCGTAAGTGTATAAGTTGAACCACTCACATCAACATCAATGGGTGAGCCGTAATACCCTGTTGTATAAATAGAATAAACATTATCTATTGCCATACTTCCCATTTCATTATTCGAACTAATTTGATATGCCCAATTATAATTTCCTATATCATTATATCGTGCGATAAAGCTATAATTACCGTCCCCTACTGCGGAGGTTAAGTTTACTGTTCCTGCGCCGGGATCCATATCCATTGTGCCTGTATATATACCGACTATATAAATATTTCCCGCATCATCTGTTCTTATTGTCCTTATTTCTTCTATCCAAACATTTGATCCGAATGAACGGACAAAATTGAACTCTCCGGTTGCAGAATATTTTGCAAAAAAAGGATCACTGCTACCAGAAACACCTGTTATGTTATAAGTTGTTGCAGAAGGATCAAAATCGCAGGTAGCAGCATAATTCCCGGTTATTAAAATATTTCCCGTGTTATCAAGAATAATATTTTTTACTGAAGAAGAACTGGTTCCTAAAATTTGTTTGGCAAAAACATAATTTCCATCAGTTGAATATTTTGCAAAAAAACCACATGTGGAAGATCCCGAGCTAAGTGTGGCGGAGGTAGCACCCGGATCAAAATCTGCGGTTCCGTAAAAATAACCACCGATAAAAACATTTCCTGAATTATCAACTGTAATATCAAACGCATTATCTGAACTTGTTGAGCCAATAGAATTAACCCAAAGTAAATTTCCACTATTATCATACTTTGCAAAAAATATATCATCGCTTCCGGCGGATGTTATATTTACTACTCCTGCATTCGGATCAAAATCCTGTGTATAATAATAATATCCGCAAACATAAATATTTCCTGAAGCATCAACTGCAATGGATTTAGGATATACAGAGCCACTAATAGTATTTCCCATATTTTTTGCCCAGACAAATGAACCACTACTGTTCATTTTCACGATTACCATATCATTTCCTGAACCGCTGCTTAAATTCACTGTGGATACGCCTGGATCAAAATCTAAAGTGCTGCTAAAGGCGCCGAGTACATATGCATTTCCACTGTTGTCAACTGCGACATCATACATATCTGTGCTCCAGTCTACCACCCATGATAAGGAATTTGATGTTGTATATTTTGCCAGATAATAATCAAAACCTGTTGAAGGAAGTGTGTATGTTCCGGAAGGATCAAAATCCATCATTCCTGATAAATGCCCGATTGCATAGATATGTGTATTATTGTATATCTCAATTTCTGAGGCGATATCATACCCCGGGGCAGTTAATTTATTTGCCCAGTTGAGTGTGAGGTATTGACCAAAAGATGGCAAAACAAAAAATAAACTAAGAAAAAATACGGTTATATGTTTTATCATGTGTTTAATCTGCTATTACAAAATTGTAATAATATCTCAAAGACACAATGCAATAAAAACAAGTATTCGGAGAAGTCAGAAAATATAAGAGCCATCTCACTGAGATGGCTCTTGTATTTATTTGTAAAGAATATTAAACGTTTTCTTCTTCTTCTTTTTTCTCTTCTTTCTTTTCCTTTTTCTCTTTCTCTTTCTCTTTCTTTTTCTCAACTACAGGTATATTTTCAATAAGCGGACTAATCGTTAATTCATTTTTCTCTTTATCTAATTCAACTAAAATGGTATCACCATCTTTAAATTTGCCGCCAAGAATTGTTTCTGCCAAAGGATCCTCAAGATATTTTTGAATTGCCCTGTGCAGCGGCCTTGCTCCAAATTGAGGGTCATATCCCTTATCACTTAAAAATTCTTTTGCACTGTCTTCGAGTTGTAATTTATAGCCAAGTATTTGCAGTCTTGAACGAACATCGCTTAATGTAATATCAATAATTTTAAAAATATCTTCTCTTCCAAGACTATTAAATATTACAACGTCATCAATACGATTTAAAAACTCAGGTGAGAATGTTCTCTTTAATGCAGTCTCTATTACAGATTTGCTGTGATCTTCACTCTGCAATTGTTTTGCCTGTGTATTAAATCCAACACCAACCCCGAAATCTTTTAATTGTCTTGCACCTATATTGGAAGTCATAATGATCAATGTATTTTTAAAATCAACTTTTCTTCCAAGTCCATCAGTTAATTGACCATCATCTAAAACCTGTAATAAAATATTAAAAATATCAGGGTGTGCTTTTTCAATTTCATCTAATAAAATAACTGAATAGGGTTTTCTCCTAACTTTCTCAGTTAATTGTCCGCCTTCTTCATAACCAACATATCCCGGAGGTGCACCAATTAATCTGCTCACACTAAATTTCTCCATGTATTCACTCATGTCAATTCTGATTAAGGAATCTTTACTGTCGAATAAAAATTCGCTGAGCACTTTTGCTAATTCTGTTTTTCCAACGCCTGTTGGTCCAAGGAAAATAAATGAGCCTATTGGTTTTTTCGGATCTTTTAATCCAACCCTGTTTCGCTGAATTGATTTTGTTATTTTTTTAATTGCTTCACTCTGCCCGATCACACCTTTCGCCAACTCATCATTCATGTTCACTAATTTATGTCCTTCACCCTGTGCAATCCTCTTTGTAGGAATGCCTGTCATCATAGCGACTACCTCGGCAATATCTTCTTCATTAACAGGATATTTTTCTGTTTTCACCTGTTCTTCCCACTTATTTTTTGCTGCTTCAAGATCTTCCAGTAATTTCTTTTCGGTGTCTCTCAATTTTGCTGCTTCTTCATATCGCTGGCTTTTTACAACTTTATTTTTTTCTTCTTTTATATCTTCAATTTTTGCTTCCAATTGCACAACTTCATCTGGCACATGAATATTTTTTAAATGTACCCGTGCGCCTACTTCGTCCAAAACATCAATTGCTTTATCCGGTAAAAAGCGATCTGAAATATACCTGTTACTTAAACTTACACATGCTTTAATTGCTTCATCGCTGTAAATAACATTATGAAATTCTTCATATTTATTTTTAATGTTATTTAATATTTCCATTGTTTCTTCAGCAGTTGGAGGATCAACTAATACTTTTTGAAAACGACGATCTAATGCACCATCTTTTTCAATGTATTGACGATACTCATCTAATGTACTTGCGCCAATGCATTGTAATTCTCCTCTAGCTAATGCAGGTTTAAAAATATTACTTGCATCAAGTGATCCTGTGGCACCACCTGCTCCTACTATTGTATGAATTTCATCAATGAATAAAATCACATCACGATTTTTTTCAAGCTCATTCATAATAGCTTTCATGCGTTCTTCAAATTGCCCGCGATATTTTGTTCCCGCAACAAGTGCTGCAAGATCAAGCATCACAATTCTTTTATCAAATAAAACCCTGGAAACTTTTCTTTGAATAATTCTTAAAGCTAAGCCTTCAACAATTGCAGTTTTTCCCACTCCGGGTTCACCTATCAGTATGGGATTATTTTTTTTGCGGCGACTTAATATTTGCGATACCCTTTCAATTTCAACTTTTCTTCCAACTATCGGATCTAATTTTCCTTCTTCTGCAGCCCTTGTTACATCTCTTCCAAAATTGTCAAGCACAGGAGTCTTTGATTTTACGTTGCTTGGTTTTCTCGGAACATTAAACTGGCGTTCCGCTTTTTCATCATCTTCATAGGCATCATCTTCATTTTGATTCGTTGGTGGTGTTTGCTGTATCTGATCTGGTGAAAGTTCTGATTTTACATAATCCAACTCTTGTCTGAAAATATCATAATCAATGTCAAACTGTCCGAGAATCTGTGTAGCTATATTATCCTTGTTCTTTAGAATAGATAATAATAGATGTTCAGTGCCTATTGTTTCGCTTTTTAGAACCTTTGCTTCAAGTACAGTTATTTTCAAAACTTTTTCAGCTTGCTTGGTCAATGGTAAACTGCCCGCATTAAATGTCTGTCGTGGTGTTTTGTCCCTTATTGCATCTTCAACAGTTTTGCGAAGTTGCACTACATCCACATCTAAACTCATTAATACTTTTATAGCAAGTCCTTCTCCTTCCCGGATTAAACCCAGCAATAAATGTTCAGTACCAATATGATCATGCCCAAGGCGCAATGCCTCTTCACGGCTGTAAGAAATTACTTCTTTTACTTTAGGAGAAAATTTTGCATCCATACGATTTCTTGTTTTCAAATATTAAACCATGGGTTTTGTCTGCCAATATAACAATCCAAAGGTAATGCGGTTTTCAATACGGGTTGTAATCTGCAAGTTAAAAAACGCCTGACCTGAAAAAAAATTCTCTATAGACAAAAACAATTCCCATAGTATTTCCGCAAATTTGGAAATTTTTTTAATGTGTAGTTATACCGTTAGACGAAAAGTAGCTATACTTGTTCACCAAATTGATGACTATGAAGTTTACAGTGGACAAAAAAGAACGGTATGTTGTTTTCAAACTTGATGAGGAAAAATTGAATTTGCTAATTTCTGCAAATCTAAAAAGCGAATTTGTTATCCTGAATCAGGAAGGTTACCGCAATATTATTTGCGATTTGAGTGAAGTGAATTTTATGGATTCATCAGGCTTAAGTGCAATATTAATAGGACAAAGAATCTGCAAAGAAACACAGGGAACTTTTGTTTTATGTGCTTGCAATGAACCCATTTTGAAATTGATCAAGATCTCTCAGTTGGACAGCTTGTTAAATGTTGTGCCTACAGAAAGTGAAGCAACAGATATTATTTTGATGGAAGAGGTGCAACGGGAAATTGAAGGCGAATAGTCTTTGATGAAAATATCGGATGAGTTTTTCTATTACCATTATCGGAAGTAATTCTGCAATACCTGCTCATGGGCGGCATCCGAGTTCGCAACTTGTTACCATCCAGGATAAACATTATTTAATTGATTGTGGTGAAGGAACACAAATGCGCCTGCATGAATTAAACATCAGGGCAAGCCGTATTAATCATATTTTTATTTCTCACTTACATGGCGATCATTATTTTGGTTTAATAGGATTGATATCAACTTACCATTTATTAAAAAGAATCCGCCCGCTGCATATTTATGCACCAAAAGAATTGTTATCTATTATTCAATTGCAATTGCAGGCGGGACAAACAAATTTATGTTATGAAATTATTTTCTGTCCGCTTGATCCGCATAAGTCAGAAAGGATATTAGAAAATGATGATATAACAGTTGATACAATTTTATTAAAGCATCGAATAGATTGCCTTGGGTTTTTATTTAAAGAAAAAAAACGGGAACGGAAAGTAATAAAGGAAAAAATGGATGCTTATGAATTATCATTTGATCTGGTACCTGAATTAAAAAAAGGATTTGATATTACAGATCCTAAAACAGGAAATATAATTCCGAATAAAGAATTAACTACCGATCCATTGCGGGCAAGAAGTTATGCTTATTGCAGCGATACTGCCTATAATGAGAATATGCTTTCTGCAATATACGGAGTTGACCTGATGTATCACGATTGCACCTTCGATGATGCGGCCCAACTTCGTGCAGAAGAAACTTATCACAGCACTACAAAACAGGCAGCGCAAATAGCAAAACTTTCTCAGGCGAAACAATTATTGATTGGACATTTTTCTTCAAAATATGAAAATTTGAACTCACTGCTCCTCGAAGCAAAAGAAGTTTTTGAAAATACACTGCTTGCTATTGAAGGAAAGATATATTCAATTGAACGGTAAATTCTTTCGTAAAAATTTTAAGTAGTTGAAATCTAAATTATTATTTTAACTAATAACATATAATATAATGCAGTTACCTTCGTCATAATTGATATGGAAAAAACGGCAGCGTATAAGATTTCAATATTTAGCAGAAAGGATATTTTGCCGGATAGTATAATAAGATTTGGGAAAAAAAATAGCCTTCTTCATGCATTTGAAATTGCACAATCAGCTGCGATTAAAGATGTTGAAAACAAAATTATCAGCGTTTGCTTAAATGATATTCCGATTGCTGTTTCGTTTTATCAGATTGTAACCATCAGGGCCTCACATTTAAAATTTTTAACCGATTTGCCTTTCTTAAATCGTGAGATGTTCACTGCGACAATTCAAGTTGCCAGTCCTAAACTTATTGTTTTTGGTAATTTGTATCTACCTCAAAGTGCATTAATAAGTGAACCATCTGTTAATGGAAATACAGGATATTTTATAAATAAAATGATTGAAGGAGCAATTCAAAAAGAAAAGCCGTTCATCGTTATCCTAAAAGAAATGCCTGTTTCTATAGAGCTACAGGATTTTGTACGTTTTGATGAGGATGCAATAATGATCATGAATATTCGTGAAGAATGGAAAAAAATGGATGATTATATAAGTTCTCTGAGAAGTAAGTACAGAAAAGCTTTTTTTACGACAGATAAAAAATTTATAACCATTGTAAAGAAAGATTTAAGCCTACGGGACCTGATGCATTATCAGAACGATATTGAACGTCTATATCTGAATGTAGCTTACCAGGGAGATGTGTCTCTCGGGTTTTTGACAGGTGAATATTTTATAAATGTAAAAAAAGTTTATAACGATTCATTTAAGATGACAGGATTTTTTTCCAGTGGTAAACTAATTGGTTTCTCAAGTTATTTTCTTTCAGAACATGAAATGACGACTAATTATATTGGTATTGATTATTCCTGCAATGAGCAATTTAATATTTATTTTAATATTCTTTATGAATATGTCCGCCAGTCTATATTAATCGGAAAAAAAACTCTGAATCTGGGTCGTACAAGTTTTGACGCAAAGGCCCGTCTTGGCGGAAAACCTATATCCATGGACAGTTATTATAAAATTATAAACCCGGTTTTAAGGCCTGTGATCGATGCAATAATTAATAAGTACAAACAAAATCCGGAAGAAAAATGGAAGCGATACAATCCACTCGGTGATCTGGAATAATTTCCTGATTGTATGGAAGTTTAAAATTTTATTTTCGCAATCTCATATCAAATAGCCTGAATTTCTTTTAATATATTTATAATATTTAATCTCTCTTCAAATTATATTTCTCTATCTTATTATATAAATGGCTTCTTTGAATATCTAATTCCTCTGCAGTTTTGCTTACGTTCCAGGTATTTTTATTTAACCTGTGAAGGATAAATTCTTTCTCTATATAATCTTTAAAATCCTGAAATTTTTCAAATCTTTCAAAAATATCTTTTGGATTGCCTCCACCTTTTGGTGATTGTGCGAATGCAATTACTTCTTCTTCAGTAATTTTTTGGTCGCTTAATATTACTAACCTTTCAACTACGTTTCTCAACTCACGGATATTTCCAGTCCATGTAATATTTTGTAATTCAAGCATTGCCTTTGGAGTAATTGTTTTTCTTGGCATGCCATAATCCTCACATATCTCTTTCACAAATTTTTCTGCTAGTAAAGGAATATCATCTGTGCGCTCATTTAATGAAGGAACATGAATTAATATTACGCACAAGCGATGGTAAAGATCTAACCTGAAATTTCCTCTATCGCTTTCCGCCAGCAGGTCTTTATTTGTTGCTGCAATTACTCTCACATCAACAGGAAAATCTTTATCACCACCCACTCTTGTTATTTTATTTTCCTGCAATGCTCTTAATACTTTTGCCTGAGCGTTTGCACTCATATCTCCAATTTCATCAAGAAATAATGTTCCGCCATTTGCCTGTTCAAATTTCCCGATTCGTTGTTTAATGGCAGATGTAAATGCTCCTTTTTCATGACCGAATAATTCACTTTCAATTAATTCAGTAGGTATCGCAGCACAATTCACTTCAACTAAAGGTCCGTTGGCACGGTTACTCATTTCATGTATCCACCTTGCTACTAATTCTTTTCCTGTTCCATTATCTCCGGTAATTAATACCCTTGCTTCTGTTGGCGCAACTCTCTCAATTGTTTCTTTTATTTTTTGAATAGATTGGGAATCTCCGATGATCTCTCTTGTTTTAGTAACCTTGCGTTTTAAAACTTTTGTTTCGGTTATTAAATTACTTTTATCTAACGCATTTCTGATTGTAATTAATAAACGATTGAGATCAGGTGGTTTTGCAACATAATCAAACGCACCTTTTTTAACTGCATCAACTGCGGTTTCTAAAGTTCCATGCCCGCTGATCATAATTATTGGAACATCAGGATTTGATTGTTGCGATTTTTCCAGCACTTCCATTCCATCCATTTTCGGCATTTTAATATCGCATAGTACAATATCATAATCACCTTCCTGTATCATGCGCAAACCTTCGGTTCCGTCCTGTGCTTCATCTACCGTATATCCTTCATATTCGAGAATTTCTTTGAGCGTTTTGCGAATACTTTTTTCGTCGTCAATTAATAAGATACTAGCCATTTTTATTTTGTGTTCAAGTGTGAATGTATTAAAACATGCAGGTTTGTTTCAAAAACTGTTTTTAATACAAAAAAATTATAAAGCGTAAAAATAATTTATTGGGCTTGAATATTTTAATTTTACAACGATAAATGCGGCTTGTTAGTAAGTTTCTGTTTTTATAACGTTTCCATTTACATCAAAATATTTCCATGTTCCCTTCTTTTCATCATTTTTAAAATCGCCCTGACTCTTAAGTGTCCTGTTGTCATTATATTCTTCCCATGTTCCCATTTTCTTACC